>JAGOBP010000656.1 GCA_017999195.1 Thermoflexales bacterium | reverse complement strand
CTTCCACGATCTGCGCGGTCACGATCTTCGATCGCTCCCACACCAGATTCGCGCCCGGAATGCCGTAATACTCGATGTGTTCCACTTCCATCCCGGCCAGAGTCAGCCGTTGGGCCAGTTCCTCGATCGGGAGGGTGATGTCTACGTAGTCTTTGAGCCAACTAATCGGTACTTTCATGATGATTCTCCATGTCCGTAATGCGTAATTCGTACTGCGTAACCAGATTCATCTTACGCATTACGCTTTACGTATTACGATCAGAACTGTTCCAGGAAGCGCAGATCGTTGCCCCAGAAATAGCGAATGTCGCTGATGCCATACTTCAGCATCGTGATGCGCTGCGGCCCCATCCCGAAGGCGAAGCCGCTGTACACCGCCGGATCATAACCGCCGTTGCGCAGCACGGTGGGATGCACCATGCCCGCGCCCGCGATCTCCAACCAGCCGGTGTGCTTGCACACGCCGCAGCCTTTGCCACCGCAGTTGGCGCACGACACATCCACTTCAATGCTGGGTTCCGTGAACGGGAAGTAGGACGATCGGAAGCGCGTGGCTCGATCGGGGCCGAACATCCGCCGATTGAATTCCGTCAGCGTGCCCAGCAAATCGGTCAAACGCACATTCTTGCCAACAGCCAAACCCTCTACCTGATGGAACTGAATTTCCTTCGCCGCGCTCATCTGCTCATACCGATAGACCATGCCCGGCAAAATCACGCGGATGGGCTGCGGGCAATATTCGTGCATGGCGTGAATCTGCCCCGGCGAAGTGTGCGTCCGCAAAATCACGTTGGGCGTGGTCGTGTAGAACGTGTCCCACATATCGCGCGCCGGATGGTGCTTGGGAATGTTGAGCAGTTCAAAGTTGTACTCGTCGGTCTCCACGTCGCGCGCCTGATAGACCTGAAAGCCCATCGCGGCCCAGATGGCGTACATCTCGCGCAGCGTCTGCGTGGCGGGATGCAAACGGCCGCGCACGATGGGGCGGCCGGGCAGCGTCACGTCGAGCGCCCCCGCCGTGAGGCTGTGCTCCAACTCCGCTTTGCGCAAGGCCTCCACCCGATTGGCATACGCGGCTTCCATGGCCTGCTTCACTTCATTGCCGCGCTTGCCGATGGCCGGCCGCTCTTCCTTCGAGAGTTTGCCCAATTCGCCTAGCACGGTCAACAGCGGCGATTTTTTGCCCAACTGTGTCACGCGCCAATTCTCAAGTGCGTCCTTATCGTTGACGGCGCTCAACGCCGCCAGTGCTTCATGTTCAATCTGAGTCAGTTGTTCCAGCATGGTTACCTCCACCAAACAGTTGGCAATAAAAAACGCCCTCATCCGCAAAGGGACGAGAGCGCGATCTCCCGTGGTACCACCCTGATTGACCGAATGACCTTCGGCCCACTTTGTCGCCGAACACTATCGGCGCGCCGACCACCATCGGCTGTCTGGATAACGCTAGACTGGCGGAGTCCTCTACTCGCGGGTGGCGTTCAAGGATCGGCTCAAGAGTGAACTTCGGCGGTCGCGTTCCGATCGGGGTTTGCAGTCATGACCCCGAATCCCTGGCGGGCGCGCATCCACGTACTTATCTCCGTCATCGCCTGTGCGCTGAATTATCCGCAAGCGAAGCGATTTGTCAAGACGCCGAATTTTAAGGTTAAGCCCAAGTCACTCCGCGCCAACCCGAGTATAATTCAATCCGATCATCCATCCTGACCACGGAGACCGGATCATGGATCAGCTGTTGCTGCTGGTAGTTCCACTTGTTATTCTTGCTGTGCTGGTGTTGTGGTTGTGGTTTCTGCGCGGCCAGGATCGACGCGAACTGGCAAGCCGTCAATCGGCGCACGATTTGCTGCGCACCAGCCAGATCGGTCTGCAAGCCGCCCACGCGCAGGCGGTGCAAGACCGCGATGTAGCCCTGGGCAACCTCGACGCCAAGCGACAGCAATACGCCACGCTGGAAGCCCGCTTCGACGAGATCCATACGCGCCAGACGCAGCTGACTGCGCAGCACACCGAGACGCAGGCCCGCCTGGCCGAACGGCAGACCGCGTACGAGCAACTGGCCGCCCAGCACGCCGATTTGCAGGCGCGTTTCCAGACCGAACAACAGGCCGCGGCCAATCGGCAGCGCGTGATCGATCAGCTCAACGCCGATCATACCCGCTTTCAGACCGAATTGCAGGCGACGCGGCAAACGCTGTCTGAACGCGAAGCCGAGTTCGATCTGGCGCAACACGACCTGACCGTGCTGATCGATCAACTTGAGGCAACCCGGCACGCGCTGGCTGAACGCGAGACTCAGGCCGAGCAACTGGCCCATCAACATGCGGCACTGCAAACCGAGCAGACCGCCACCGAACAGGCCCTCGCAGCCCAACAAACCAACCTCAATCAACTGGGCGCCCGATATCATGAATTGCAAGCCCACGCCGACGACCTTAATCATACCGTCGCGGAGCGTCAAGCGATGGTCGATCAACTCCAGACCGAATTAGCGGCACAACAAGCCGAATTGGAGGCCGCTCGACAAGCAGCGACCGCGCAGCAACTCGCGTTTGAACAAGCCGCCGATCAGCATACCGATCTCCAGGCCCGCCTCGACGCCGCGACCAACCTCGCTGCCGATCGGCAA
>JAGOBP010000655.1 GCA_017999195.1 Thermoflexales bacterium | reverse complement strand
GCCACCGGAATCGCGCCGATGACGGTCAGGCCGATGGCGCGTTCGACATCATCGGGCGTGCGCAAAATGTTGGACTCGATCGATTCCAGGAAGAAGACGATCAACATGCCCAGCATCAAACCGATGACGCCGCCCGCAACTGTATTTAATGTGGTCTGGGGGCGGAATTTACTATAGGCCGGGTCTTGCACAATGAAGGCATCGACGCGATCTTCCTTGCGCTGCTTGGTGTTTTCCTGCTGCCGCCACTCGACGAACGAGGTGGCCCACGCCGTAGCGATGCGATTAGCCTGTTCGCCGTCGGTGTCGATCACGTCAATCTGAATGAGATAGTCTTCGTCTTTCGAGGCGATGGTCACGCGGCCCTTTAACGTGTCCGGCAGCATATCCAGGCCCAACTTGTTGATGACTTGCGCGGCAAAGTTCTTGCTGTTGATGTAGGCCACAAAGCCGCGCAGAATTTGCTTGGTCGCCAACAGCGTGCCGTTGTCGATGCGGGCGGGCTGCACGTAAGTCTGGATGGTGCTCTTGTATTCGACGGTCTGGAGTTGGCTAAAGCCAAAGGCCGCGCCGGCGGTCAGCACGCCTAACAGCAAAATGATCCAGCCGCGTTTGCGCAGAATGCGCAGATAGTCTCTTAGTTCCATATTTTCCCTTCCGTTCGCCATTCTACCACGGGAGTGGGATAGTCGATTGGTGATGAGTCAATTGGTAATGGGTGGACTGGTTAACCAATCGACCGATTACCAGTTACCGATTACCACTTGACGGAATCTCGCCGATGATGCTTAGCCCCAGCGCTTCCAGTTCACTGCGGTCGCGCAGACGCGGATCGAAGTAGTGGACGATGAAGGCTAAAGCGACGCCAAACGCTAAGCCCAAAGCAATGCGAATGGGAATATCCAACCGATTGCGCAGCGACGGCGGCGCGGCCCCGATCGACACACTGTCGAGCGCGGTCACCGTGGCGCCCTCGCCGTTCTGCGGAAAGACCTGGCCGTTGCGCGTCTGCAAGACTTTGATCGCCGACGTGCCGATCGCGGTGAGTTTGGCCGCATCACCGCCGTTCAGGTACAGCACGACGATGCTGCGCAAGTGATCGGACGTGATCGAACCGGCCACTTCGGCGGCGGTGACGGTTGCGCCCGCATCATTGGCCACGGCTTGCGCGAAGTCGCCGGTCTTGGCCCAGTCGCTCAGGCCGCCCGCGATGTATTCCGAAGCCAGCCACGCGGGATACTTGCGATCGTACAACGACGCCAGATTGGCTTCGGGCGGATAGCCCACGGCGAAGCGCAGCGTCGTGGCGTACGCGGTGGCGGGTGCTTGATACGTGAACACGGTGATAAAGGCCACCAAGACCGGCGGCACAATCACCAGCCACCAACGGCGCAGGAGAATCTTGATGAGTAAACGGAATTCCATAGCGGCTACTTTCTCACGCAATACGCACCACGAATCACGTGTTGCGTGTTGCGTGGTGCGTGTCGATAAATTCAGCGTAGCGTTCTTCGATATAGTGGGTCAACTTCTGTTGAAAGACTTCGGTGCTGAAGCATTCGGCGTTGGCGCGGATGACGGCCGGATCGAAGTCGATGCGGTTGAAGCGCTGCACGGCGTCGATCAGCGATTCGATCGTGACTTCGTTGAAGAAAACGCCCGTTTGACCGTCGATGACGGTGTCTAATGCGCCACCTGCACCATACGCGATCACGGGGCGACCGCTGGCTTGCGCTTCCACTGGCGCGATGCCAAAGTCTTCGTGACCGGGGAAAATAAAGCCGCGCGCACGGGCGATGAGGTCCGGCAGATCGGCATCGGGTACGCGGCCCAGAAATTGCACGTTGGGCTTGGCCAGTTTTTCCAATCGGGTTTGATCACGGCCGCTGCCTGCAATCACCAGGGGCAGGCCGAGTTCGTTAAACGCCTGAATCGCCAGATCGATGCGCTTGTAGGGAATCAACCGTGACACGATGAGATAGTAGTCGCGCACTTCGGCTTGCGGCTTGTAGCGGCGAATGTCAACGGGCGGATGGATCACGATCGAGTCGCGGTGATAATACTTGGTGATGCGATCTTGAATCTCGCGGCTGATGGCGATGAAATGATCGACCTGCTGCGCGGCCCGATAGTCCCACTGCTTCAACGCGGCGATGAGTGGCCGCATGGCGAGCCGTGCGGCGCGGCCCAACCCTTCGCCGCTGGCGTATTCGTCGAAACTCCACACGTAGCGCGTCGGCGCGAGGCAGTAGCAAATGTGCAGCGCCGATCGGCGGCGGGCATGCGTGCGCACACCGTGACAGAAGCCGCTCTTGTTGCTGAGGACCACATCGTAGCGGCTGAGATTGAGCGTCTCCCACGACGACGGATACAGCGCAAAATACGGCTGATGATGCTGGTAGATGCCGGGCGCGCGATTGAGCCAGGTGGGATGAATGTCCCAGTTCAAATACTGCGGCGGCATTTCATCGCGCCAGTAGATGCTGGTATAGATGGGCGCGCGCGGATACATCTGCACCAGGGTTTCCAGTACGGCCTCTGCGCCACCCAATTGATTGAGCCAGTCGTGAACGAGAGCGATTTCCATAAAGAATAACGAGTAACGAGTGAGATCAGATAAGCCGATCGG
>JAGOBP010000654.1 GCA_017999195.1 Thermoflexales bacterium | reverse complement strand
CAACGTTCAACGTGGATGGCGCGACGACGTGTTGATTCAGTGTTGGTTCGATCTCGGCGAGGAGGTCGCGCACCCCGGCTTCATCGCCTTGGGCGAGTTTGACGTGCGCCAGATGAATCAGCCCCACCAGCAGCATATCAGCACTGGCCCAGGTTCGCCCTAATTCAAGGCATTTGCTCAGGCACTGTGCCGCGCCGTCGAGGTCGTTCCATTCGTACAGCAAGCGCCCATAGCTGGCATAGGCCATGTTGATCAGGGGCTGAGGTTGGCCCGAAGTCGAGTGCAGCATCGCGCGATACATCGCGGCGGCGGCGGGCAACTGCCCTTGCAAGACTTTGATGTCGGCCAGTTGAAGCGACGCCATCAAGTGAATGAACGCGTGGCCGGATGCTTCGCTCAGGGCGATGGCTTGGGCGTAGGCTTGTTCGGCGGCGGCCATTTCGCCGCGCGTGTCGTGCGCCAGGCCCAGATTCAACAGCACCATGCCGCGCACAAACACCTCGCGCACGGGAATCTGCGGCAGCGCCGTGTGCGCCAACTCGATGGCGTGATCGATCTCGCCGCGCATGACGCTGATGATGGTGTGCGCGGCCTCGATTTCGCTGCGCGTCTCGGCGTCGTCCAGTGGCGTGAGGTGCAACGCCGCATGGATGCGTTCTTCGGCGGCGGCATGCTGCCCGGTGATCAACAGCGCCCAAGCTTGAATCGCCAGCAGGCGCGGTCGGGCTTGAATCAAGGCTGCGGGCAAAGCGTCCAGCCAAGTGATCAACGTGCGCGCATCGCCATAGAGAAACATCGCATCATGCGCGGCGTTTTCGATGAGGGTCGCGGCTTGATCAAAGTCACGGGCTTTCAGGGCGTGGCTAATCGCTTCGGTCAACAAGCCTTGGCCTGCATACCACCGACTGGCGCGCCGATGCCAGTCGGCTACATCGTTCTGTGGGGCGGCGTGGGTCAATCGGCTGCGCAGAAAGTCCGCAAAAATAGCGTGATAGCGATACCACGTGCGGTGTTGATCGAGCGGCACGATAAAGAGATTGGCTTGCTCTAAGTGTTCGAGCGTGCTTTGGCCATCACTCCGATCGGTAATCGCATCACACAGCGCGCCTGTGAAGCGATCCAGCATCGCGGTGCGCAACAAAAATTGCTGGATGTCTTCCGGCTGACGCTGCAACACCTCGTCAACGAGATAGTCCAAAATGTAGCGATTGCTGCCGGTAAAGGCGGCGAGAAAACTGGCGGCATCGGTGCGGCCTTGCAGCGAGACGGCCGCCAATTGCAAGCCCGCAATCCAGCCTTCGACGCGCGACTCCAATAACGAAACCTGATCGGCGGTGAGGCCCAGCGCCATCACGCGATTGACGAAGGCGGCAGTCTCGTCGGGCGTGAAGCGCAAATCGGCAGCGCGAATTTCCGAGAGGCGATCGGACGCGCGCCATTTGGGCAGCGGCAGCGGCGGGTCCGATCGGCCGGCGATGACCAATCGGATGTGGGGCGGCAGGTGGTTGATCAAGAAGGCGAGCGCGGTGTGAATGAGCGGCGCGGTGATCAATTGATAATCATCGAGCACGATGACGAGCGGCGTTGGCTGCGCGGCCAGATCGTTGAGCAGCGACGTGAGGATGGCTTCAAACGGATAGGTGGCGTCGGAATTGAGCGGCGTTTGCAGTACGCTGGCCGCGGTCTGGCCGAGGGCGGCCTCGACGGTTTGCAGCGCGGCGATGAAATAACTGAAGAAGCGATCGCGATCGTTGTCGCGTTCATCCAACGACAGCCACGCAAAACGCGGTTGATCGGTGTGGGTGGCGATCCAGTCGCTGAGCAGCGCGGTCTTGCCAAAGCCCGCCGGGGCAGAGAGCAAGATCAAGCGATGATTACCGCGCAGGTCCGCATCGAGTTGATGTAGGAGGCGCGGGCGCGAGACCCGATTGGGACGCGGGCCGGGAATGTAGAGTTTGGTGGCGAGTAGGGGTGTGCGCATGCTGACCGGTCTGGCGCAAGTATACCGCATCGGCGCGGCATGCTAAAACGGATCATTCGCGCGTGACTCAGTCCGTTTCGCGAAGCGGTTCGTTGACGGCGTTTCACGCTGCCGCGCGGACGAGGCGCAATCGAGGCAATATTACTATATTCTGCCGTTTTTCTTCAGTGCTACGGCCTTCTCCAACACTTGTTGCGCATTCCAATTTGACGCTCGAGTCAACACCTCACGACACAAGTCAATGGCATCATCAAATCGCCCTTGTTCGATAAATATCTCCGCCAACTCTGTCTCCGGGCCTGAACCCACTCGATAGTGTTTTAACAAATCACGTGCCTGTAGAAAAGCACTTATCGCCTTTTCGTTGTCACCTAACTGTCTATAAGCTCTTCCTTTCAAAACGTAGGACTTTTGGACAATCTCTGCGTCGATGCTCGACCTGATAGCGCGTGTATGGTCCTTTTCATATTCAGCTATTGCTTCCTGGATCATTCCTAGGTTGAGTAATTTCTGGCCCCTAGCCAGGTGAGAGGCCATCAGCTCTTGAATAGACCTCTTGCGAAAGTCGTGAATGCGCCATAATGGGCCTATGAGATACGAAACCGTCCAAGCCTTGAACGATGAAGACTTCAAACGATCAACCGGGGTGCAG
>JAGOBP010000653.1 GCA_017999195.1 Thermoflexales bacterium | reverse complement strand
ATCGGCGTTGAAGCGATGCAGAAAACGATACGAGCGGCGATAGCGCAAAGCCAGATTGGGCGCGCTGGCGCGCAGCGAGGTGGCCGGGCCGCCATTGGCGGCGGGCGAATCAAAGCCGTATTCGTGGAGCAGCAAAATGTGGCCGTGCGCTTTGCCAAATTGCAGCGAGGGGATCAGTTCGCGCCATTTGTCTTCCAGCGTGCTCCGATCGAGATCGGTCACGCCGTCGCGCGGGTTGCCGCCGCTGAAGCCGTACAACGCCAATTTGAAGCCGTTGGCTTCGGCGACGCGCATGCACTCCAATGAAAAAGCATTGAGCCAGGTGTAACCGACCAATGTGCCGGCGTCTTGTTCGTTGATGGGCGCGTAATAGTGGGCGCGGTTCTTGCGCCACGTGGGCATATTGGCCGCCATCCAAGTCTGCGCCGATTTGATGGGGTCGCCCACATAGGTATCGCCGGGACCGTCCTGCCCTCCCGTGTGCGGATCGTTGTTTTGATGCCGGAACACGACGATGGTTTGCGGGCTGAATTGCTGGACATCCGGCCACACATCCTGATCGACCGAGAAGACCACCGGCACCGGCGAACCGGCAGCCGCGCAGACTTGCAAGAATTCGCCAAAGCCGCGTCGATTACCAGCCGAGACATGAACTCCCAGTTTGCTCATGGCGCTCCTTTCAATGAACCATTAGCACTGTGCAATGAACAATCGTAGTGCGTGGTGCGTGTTCCGTGATGGATGTTCGTTCACCCCAACAAATACTCAATCAACAACCGCGTCGTGGCAACCAGCGAATCGAGGTGTGTGCGCTCGTAGTGGTGGCTGGCATCGACGCCCGGCCCCACCAGGCCCACGCGCACATCCGCGCCCGCGCGCCAGGCCGCGCCGCCGTCTGAGCCGTAAAACGGATAGATGTCCAACTTGTAGGGAATGTCGGCGGCTTGCGCCAACGCCACTAACTTGCGCCGCATTTCCAGCGAGTACGGCCCGCCGGAATCTTTGACGCAAATGCCCGCCGAGTATTCATCGCTGTTCTGGCCTGTGCCCACCGCGGCCATATCCACGGCCAGGAGTTCGGCCAGATCGAGGGGCAAGCCCGCCGAAGCGCCGTGGCCCACTTCTTCGTAATGGCTGATCAACAGGGTGGTGGTCTGGCTGGGCGACAAATTGGCGGTGCGCAGCGCCTGACACGCCGCGACAATGCAGGCCACGCTGGCCTTGTCGTCCAGGTGGCGCGATCGGACGAAGCCGGTGTCGGTCACTTCCACGCGCGGATCGAAGGCAATAAAATCGCCCACCTCGATGCCCAAACGGCGGGTGTCCTCGCTCGATCGGACTTTGGCATCGACGCGGACTTCCATATTGGCGTCGGTGCGCTCCAACTTCTCCACTTCCGGTCCGCTGTGGACGTGAACCGAGGCTTTGCGCGGCAGGATCGTGCCGCGAATGGCGCGACCGTCGCCGGTGATAATGGTGCAGCCCTCGCCTTCCACCGAGGCCCACGCGAAGCCGCCCAGGCGGCTCAAGCGCAAACGCCCCGTGCCCGCATCGATGTCTTTGACCATCGCGCCCAGTGTATCGACGTGCGCCGTCAAGGCGCGCGGTAGCGCGGCGCGCGGCGAAGTATTTGCTCCCGGCCAGGTGGCAATGAGCGCGCCTTTATTTGAAAGGTGCGTCTCGATGTGTAGCGTGGTCAAGGCGTCCTGCACAAAGCGAAGCGCTTGGTCCGTATAGCCCGTGGGGCTGGGCGTGTTCAGCAGGCCGGTCAGGAAGTTCAGCAGGAAGTTGACATCAACGGCGGGCTTGGTCAATGGAACCTCGCGAGTGGGAGTGTAGCTCGATTATAGCATAAGGCTCGGGCCTTTTGACGCAGGCGTGGAAGCATTCTATACTGGCGATGAAATCAGCCTTCTAAGGGAGCGGGCATGACAACGGCCGACGTAGTGATCTGCGGGGCAGGCATCAGCGGCATCAGCACGGCTTATCATTTGGCGGTGCAGCACGGCGTCAAGCGCGTAATGTTGATCGACGAGCGTCCCCCGCTGACGCTGACCAGCGACAAATCCAGCGAGGCGTATCGCAACTGGTGGCCCGACCTGGCCATGGTGCAGCTGCTGAATCGCAGCATCGATTGGCTGGAACGGTGGGCGCGCGACAGCGGCAATCGATTTTTACTGAACCGGCGCGGCTACGTCTATTTCACGGCCGATGAAGCCCGCGTCGATCAACTCACGCGCTCCGCGCAAGCGATCGCGCAGCTAGGCGCTGGCGAACTGCGCATTCACCACAACCGATCGACCCACTATGCCCCGATCGAACCGCACGCCTTTCAGGGGCAGCCCGACGGCGCGGACTTGTTGCTTGATCGCGCGCTTATTCTTGAGCATTTTCCGTACCTGAATCCAAAGGTTGTAGCCGCTTTGCATGCGCGACGCTGCGGCTGGTTTAGCGGTCAGCAGTTGGGCATGTACCTGCTGGAGCAAGCGCGCGCGGCCGGAGTAGAGTTGATCGCCGATCGGGTGGAACGGGTGAGCGTGAAGGGCAATCGGGTGCAGACGGTTCATCTTGCCTCCGGCGCAGCCATTGACACGGGCTGTTTCGTCAATGCGGCCGGGCCGTATCTCAATCATGT
>JAGOBP010000652.1 GCA_017999195.1 Thermoflexales bacterium | reverse complement strand
TTCCTGGCCTGCAGAAGTGACGATCTGCACAGCACGATCACCCCGACGGCCTTGGCCGAGCGTAACAGATGTAGCCACACTAATTCAAAATTCAGCCACATTCTTTATAGCAAAGAACTGGTGTGCATCGCGCACGCCATGTTGAACAACACGTCTTTCATTGCTGCGCCTGATCTGGACTGAATCATCGACATTTTCCTTCGGAGATAACTGCATGAAGACCATCCGCCGACCGTCCAACAAACTGCTGGTTGTGAGCGTCATCGCCATTATCGCGGGACTGTTCGCGCACTTAACCGGTGTCAGCGCATCGGGCGCCTCATCACCCGACCGCGATATTCAAACGGCCTGGCGCAATGCCAGCCTGGCCGATTCGTTCGCGTTCAACACGGATGTCACGCAGACCACTTATCCTGCGCTCGCAATCAGCAATGTGGGGCAATCCAGCCGCACCGAGGCGATGCACATCGAAGGGGATCTGGATCGGCCTAATCAGACGATGTTGATGAGTCTGTGGAACGGCGGCGGCACTGTGCTGAGTACGCAGGACGCGCTGGAACTGCGCGTGACAGGCAGCAAGACCGAAGGTCGTATCAGCGGCGGCGACTGGCAGCCCATGGATAACGCCATCGATGCGTTTGCGCCCAGTGGCGATCCGTTGTCGTTCCTGTCGGCCACGCGCAATGTCGCGCAAGTTCAAGCGGTAGCGCCGAGTGATCTCGCGCCGAACAACACGCTGAGTTATGCCGCGTATTCGTTTGAACTGGACGGCCCGGCCTTAGCTCAATATCTGCGCGATCAACTGGAAGCACAGTTGTCCGCGCAAGGCCAATTGCCCGCTGGCGTGACGCTGGATACTCCGGCCAGTTTTCGCGGCGCAACCGGCACAGGCCAAATCTGGCTGGTCAACAATGGCTATCCCGCGCGGCTGGACATTTCGATGGCGCTGCCCGAGCAGCAAAACGGCGAACGTGTTGAAGTTCATCTCACGTCGCACTTCACCAATTTCAAATCCAACTTTCTCACCAGCACTGCGCCCGATTCGTTAGCAGGTCAAGTGCAAGCCGCCCTCATCTCGTTGAGTCGCACCTTCACCGCGCCTGTGGCGCAGGCGCTGGCCTTTAGCTTGGCATTTGTGGCTTGCATGCTGTGGGCCATCAGCAAGTTGCGCCGCTCGCGCCCGGTGTATGCCGCGTTCTCGATCGTGATGATCCTGTCGATGACGATCGCGCCTTTGCTTCAATCGGAACGGGTGTATGCGTTTGCGCAGCAGCAAAACGCGCAGGCCGCCGATTTCAAAGCGACGCAGCAAGCGCAACTTGAGACCAACCAACTCAACGCCGAACTGTACGCCGATACGTGGGACGCTCACCAAGATCCGTTGAGCGCCGCCTCAACGATCGGGGCTGGCAACTCACTGATCGGTTCTCTCGCCTCGACGATTTCATCGGCCCCGACGTTTTCAGCGGTCTCGCCGTTGCGGGTTTCAGCCGCTGTTTCATCGACCACTACCACGAACCCCGATGGCGACACTGACGGCGATGGGTTGACCAATCTGCAAGAAGTGCGCCTGGGCACCAGCACGCAGCTTGACGACAGTGATAGCGATCTCATCAAAGATAAGACTGAAGTTGATGGCTTCACTTACAGCAACAAGACTTGGTATCTTGATCCGACGATGCTGGATTCCAACAATGACGGCCTGTCGGACACCGAAGAATGCCCCGAGCGCACGGCGGGTAATAGCGGCGTCTGCCGCGATACCGATCGTGACGGCACGCCGGATGCTTTCGATTCGGATAACGACAACGACGGCGTGATTGATCGGCTGGATTTGTCGCCGTACAAGGTGATGGGCCGTGACGGCGGATTGACCAATCCGCAACCGTTCTCAACAACGCTGCCGCTGCAATTCAAAATCGATAACTTGCAGCGTCAGGCTGCTAATCAATCCGGCTATCAAACCTTCGTCGATTTTCAAGTTCGCCCCACTGATCCCAAACATTTGTGGTACGCGTTCAACGTCTACGATTGGCCCAGCGGCGATACCCAGGGCCAGGTGCAGCGCCCCCTCACCGATACAAACGGCATCACCAACACGACCTTTGCCACCTACAACGGCAGCGGTAATCCTAAAGACGCCAACGGCGATGTGCGCCTGGTGCCGATGCTGGAAATCATGATGAGCGGTAGTACGCTGCCCCTGCCGATGACTACGCCGCGCGCATCGCAGTCGTTTGCGGGCAGCGGCATCACGGGGACCGTGACGCTGACGCCTACTGGCTCAAACACGCAATTCAAGTTCACCTTTACCAGCAGCGGTTCGTATACGGCCACGCTGGAAAGCGGCTCGTGTCTGGCGTCTACGGCCACGCAGACGCAAACCGTGAGCAATGGCGGCATCTTCACGGTCACCAATCAATCGGTGCTGACGCTGGCCGATGGCCTGCATCTCTTGCGCCTTATGGCCGGGGCAGACGCCACTCGCTCGATCTGCGTGCCGCTGATCGACGTGCCCAACGGCGCGTACACGGACAAGATGATCGATACCAGTTTCTTTGCGCCGTATGGTGTGTCTGTGCGCGATGTCAATTCGAACACGGTGGCGGCGTATGTGCCGCTGAATCTGGTGACTGAT
>JAGOBP010000650.1 GCA_017999195.1 Thermoflexales bacterium | reverse complement strand
GTGACGCACACGCTGTCGATTGGCTACAATCAGTTGTGGACGCTGCGCGTGCAGGCGCTGAACGGGCAGATTGCCACGGACACCGTGACCGTCCGCACGGATAGCCTGGTGCCCACCGTGCAACTGACGTGGACGCAGGTTTTGACGCGCAACGTCAATCTGCTGCGGGGGCTGGCCGCTGACGATTCCGGCTGGCTGCGCGCGGTGGAGGTCAGCCTGAACGGCGGGCGGTTCAAGCGGGCGTTGATGGGCGATGGCTCGGTGCAGCGCGGGGCCGCGCCGCAAGCGGGCGAGGTGTCGTGGGCCATCCCGATCGATGCGAGTTACACCGATAGTTCGGTGGTGTCGGTCGTGGCGCGAGCGGTTGACGCCGCGGGCAATGTGGGGCCAGAGACCGAGCCGCTGCTGGTGGTGTTGGACACGACCGGCCCGGTGCTGGACGTGGTGGACACGGGCGCGATTGTGCGCGGCACGCTGTACGATGGTTCGGGCACAAGCGAAGTGAGCATCAGCCTGGACGGCGGGCAAACATATCAACCGGCGGAGCAGAACGGCGCCGATTGGTCGTTCGAGCGCGCGACGTGGGCGGGCGGTTTCCCGATCGCCTTTGCGATCATTCGCGGGCGCGATGTGTATGGTAATGAATCGCAGTTAGTGGCGGTGCTGGATATGCAGCGGGTGTATCTGCCGGTGATTCGGCGGTAACCCCACCCTAACCCTCCCCCGTTCGGACAAGCATCCGAACAGGGGAGGGGATACAAGGAACAACGATGGTTTCACTGCGACGCATGTTCTTCGGATTGGGACTGTACACGGCGTACATCTTCGCCATTTTGCCGTTCGCGCAATCGCGCTCGGAGCCGGGGCTGTATCTGGTATTGTTGGCGATCGGCAGCGCGGTGTTTATGGGGGCGATGTTCAGTGGTTTCCTAACGACACCGGGGAACTATCGGCGCTTGATGAAGACGGGCGTGGAAGCCGAAGCGACGATCCTGGCCGTCAGCGACACCGGCGTGACCATCAACAAGAATCCCTATGTGAAACTGCGTTTGCGCGTGCAGCCGATCGGTGCGGCGGCCTACGAGGTCGAAGTCAAAACGATGGTCTCGCGCGTGGCGATTCCGCGCCCCGGTGACGGCGTGCGCGTGAAGTTCGATCCGAATAAGCCGCAAGACGTGATTGTCGTATAAGACTATTCCGTGTAACCTGAATCGGTTTACAAGCTCGCTCTCAGCGGATTGCCAAATCCGCTGAATTTCCGCTGGATTTGGCAATCCAGCGGGAGCACCTTGATCAATTGAATTCGGTTAACCTGAATAAATCGATCCGCGCCGGGCGCGAAGCGGCACGAAGAAAAGATTGGAATGGAGAGGCTATGACCACACTCACCGTCAACGTGGAAGAGCAGTCGGTTAGCGGTGACATCCGCACCCGCGACGGGCAGATCATCAACGTGAAGGTTGAAGTGCCCAGCGCTGGATCATTGTGGGATGAAGAGTTGATCGATGCGGCGTTGCAGATGATTCAGCACTCGTATCCGGGCGCGCGGTGGGCGTGATTGCGTTATACTTGGGGGCAAGGTGTGAACTCTTGGGAGGAATGAGCAGAACATGCTGAAGCCGATGCTGGTTGTGATGTTGATGCTGTTGATGACTGCATGTGGAGGAGCGACGATGTCGAATGCGACCCCAACCCCCAGACCGTATGCGTCGCCGTCCGGCCCGCAGGCGATGTGGACGATGATGCAATCGCCGCTGTTTCCCAGCGAATGGCCGCCCACGGCCTCAACGATGTGGGTGCGCTACACGTTTGAGTATGGTCGCAATCCTACCAAGTTGATGGATGGTGTGTATGTGACGCGGCCGCTGACGCGCACGATCGTGCAGCGCGACGGCACGGACGGCGCGGCGACCACGTTGCGTACGGCGTTCGAAGAAGCGGGCATTCAGGGCGTGAAGCCGCTGGATGCGGCATCGAGCACGGCGCTGGGTAAAGAGCCGCAAGTGCAGGCGCAACTCTTGAAATTGCAGGCGCTGCCGGATGCCGCAACGGCCGCACAGGTGCGGGAGTATTATCGGGTGTGGGTGGGCCTGAATGGTGTGGTTACGAAATTCATCCGCCCTAGTCATACGGCGTTTTTGGAGTGGATCGAGGCGGCCCCGTAACAACCTCGGCAACGGGTGCTCAAATCAACCCGCCCGCGCTGACGAATCAGCACGGGCGGGAAAGTCAGTTGATGCGGCCCTGGCCCTTAATCGGTGGCGTCGTGAACCTGGCCCACAAACCAGTCTTCCACCAGATGTTCCCAATCGCCGCGATTTTTGGCCGCCGCCCAAGTATCTTTTGCGGGCGTGATCTCGCCAAAATAGCGCGCAATGGCGTGTTCGATGATGGCTTCTTCTGTGCTGCCGGTGGCGCGCGCGGCGCGCTGCAACTTGGCGATGGTGCTGGCGTCCAGCGTGATACTGACTTCGACTCGTTTCGTAATCATTTCAGCCTCCTCCCAAAGGCAATGACCGTGCTATGGCACGGCGCGCACTACTGTGCGGCTTTGTCCGTAATCGATAACGCCTCATTGATGACATTGAAGGCGGTCTTCAACTGCTGCTCGTTGATAATCAACGGTGGATTGGTGAAGATG
>JAGOBP010000651.1 GCA_017999195.1 Thermoflexales bacterium | reverse complement strand
TTGGCGGCCATGTCCGCCGGCAGCAGCGCATCGATCTGGACTTCGTTTGCCATGCGCGTTCTCCTGAAATACTGTGGCCTAGATCAAAAACCTTTGTTATCTTACTCAGGCCAGCGCTCAGGGGGCAGTATCAAACGTCAACCGCGATTGTGCCGGATGTCACAAATAATAACGGCCTCATAACGAGGCCGCACAAGAGGGGTGAGCCGGTCGATGTGCCGGACAAGATGAAAAGCGAAGGACCGTCTCACAAATGAGTGGCTATCAGTATGCGGGATTTTGCCCCTAAAAGCCAGCGTCATTGATCATCTCTGTAGCATGCAAATGATCATCTTGCGCCCAAAATAAAACACGGCCAGCCGTTGAACGGTTGGCCGTGTTACCCGATCGGGGTACGCAGCTATTCAGTCTCTGCTTCATCCGGCGTACGGCGCGGCAAAGCCAGAATGAAGATCAAAGTGATGATGATCTGCGAACTGACGCACCAATAACAAATGGCGTGCAGCTTGGCGACCTCAATGTAGAACAGATACCATTGAAACATCACGCCAATCAACGCCACGCCAAACGTCAACACCGCCGGCCACTGGCGGTCTTCATCGGACTTGATCAGACTGAGGATCAAAATCACGACGTAGGCGATGAGCCCCAACACCGCCACCGGCACCGGCCCGATGTAGGCAAAGCGGCTGCTGTTGACCAGCTCACACGAGTTGGTGCCGCCGCAATACACCGGCTCGCCGCTGAAATGACTATAGGTCAAATAGCCAGAGGCCAGAATGCCCAGCACTGCTAAAACCGTAATGGCAAGACGACGCTTATTCATGATGGTCTCGGAAAACCGGTCAGGTCTTTGAAGACCTGACCGGTTTAAGTAGCTTACTTCGGCAGCAACGGCCCGATGCTGGTCTCAAACTGCTGCATCGAGATCGCACCGATCACTTTCTTGTCGTTGAGGAATGACGTGGGCGTGCTGCTCACGCCGCGCAACTGGCCGTTGGCCGTTTCCGACTGGACCAAGGCGCGATACTTGCCACTGCTAAAGCAGGTGCTGAACGCGGCCATGTCCAAGCCCAAGCCCTGCGCCAAGCCCGACAGTTTGTCATCGGCAAAGTCGCCCACGTTCTCGCCGCCTTGATTGGCAAACAACGTGTCATACATTTCCCAGAATTTGCCCTGCTCATTGGCGCATTCACTGGCTTCCGCCGCGCGAATCGATTCTTCACCGATGAAGGCGAAGTGACGGAACACGATCTTGACAGTGCCATTCGCCACATACTTATCTTCGATCTGCTTGATGGTGCCGCGCGCAAATGAACCGCAGGCCGGGCACTGGAAGTCAGCGTATTCTTCCAGCGTAATCGGCGCATTGGCATCGCCCAACACCTTGGTCGTGCTGGACTGCGCGGCATTGCGACCGGCGGCGGGCAGGCCCACCACCGCAATCAGACCGATGCCGACGATGACGGCAATCAACCCTACGATCCACCACGTGGGCGAAATGCCCGAGTTCTTTTTCGATTGGACAGGACGACGAGTCGACTTCATGTGATTCTTCTTCTCCTTAAAGATGTACAGGTGCCGATTATGGCGGTTTCCAGCGAAAACGTCAACCGGATTGGATTAACTGATCATGAGAATTGGTAACGGGTCGATTGGTCGATCAGTCAACGGGTCAACCGGTCAATCAGTCAACTGGTCGATCGGTCAAGCCGTAACCCGATTGACCCGTTACCAATTACTGGTCGACCTCCATCACCGGCAACGCCGCGCGCGGATCGAGCACAATCAACCGGCCGCCGCGAAAATCAAAGGCCAACCGGCCGTTGGGCAAAACCTGCGCCCAGGGTTGCCCGCTCAAAAACGTCAGCCCGCCGCCGTCAAACACCCGCCGCGACTCGCCCGTCGCCAGATCGATCAGCAGCACATCACCGGTCGATGTCACCGCATACACTTGACGGCCAAGTTTCACCAGCTGCGGCAGCGAGCGGCCCAGCCCCTGCACCGATCGATCCCAACGCAGCGAACCGTCCGGGTTCAGCGCAATCAACCGTCGATCCGAGTAGCCGCGGTGCGCCACCAGCAGCGTCCCGTCATCGGCCGTCACCACCTGGCCGTCTGCAAACCGCGCATCGTCCAGCGGCAGCATCAACTCCACCGCGTCTTCGTTCGGCCCGTACAAACCGGTCGGGTTGTAAACAAACACGCGCTCGCGCGACAGGGCGATTTTTCCGCTGATTTCGGCCAATTGAGTCAATTGTCCCGCTTCAAGCGCATACAGCGCCGCTTGATCGCCCGTCGTCGTTAACAGAATTCGATCACGCTCAACTACGTAATCGAAGATAGCGCCACTCAGCGGAACTGTCCACAGCCGATCGGCCGTCGGCGCCAACCCGATCAGTTGATCGGCCTGCTGAACGGCCACGCCGCCGCCCGGCAGCGGCAACAGCCTCGTCGCCCGTTGATCGAGCGACCACTGCTCCGCGCCGGTTTGATCCAGCGCGCGCAGCGTGCCGGTCACGGTCGAGGCGTAGATGGTTCGCCCGGTCGCGTCCAGGGCCAATTGATCGATCGTCTCTGTAAACGCCCGCTGCCACTGCACCTTGCCGGTATCCGCCTCGAAGGCCAACAAGCGTTGATT
>JAGOBP010000108.1 GCA_017999195.1 Thermoflexales bacterium | reverse complement strand
TGTAGGCGGGGCCGTAACTGCTGTTGGCAACGACGAGCGTGTACGAGATCAAGTCGCCGCTGCCGACATACGAATTGGCGGTAGGTGTCACAGTCTTGTTGATCGAGAGCACCGGCTGAATGACGCGATTTTGTGCGGTGCTTGAAGCCACGAACGAGCCGCGCTGCCAAAGTGAAACAGTATTCGTTGGCGTGTAAACGGCTGACGCCGGACTGAAGACGGTGCCGCCGGTGTTGATCTGTTGGCCCGTAGCCTGCGCTTGCAGCATGAGCGTGACGACGGTCGGTTGATCGAGCGTGCTGGTGATTGCGTCGAAGTTCCACGTGACTAGTTGCTGTGCGCCGGTCTCGTTCGTCGTGCGCGACGTGGTGATGACGGCCACTTCGGCGGGCGACCACGTCAGCGTTTCAGTGTCGGTGACGAATTCCAGTCCGGTGGGCAACGTGTCGATCAACGTGGAGGTGCCGCTGCCCATACCGATCAAACCAGCGGGTACGGTGAAGACGAGTGAGTAGGTGGTGACATCGCCGACACGCAAGGTGTAGGGCGCGGCCAATTTGTTCACGTTGACGTTGGCCGTGCTCAAGCCTTCAGAGTCGGTGAGCGGGCCATACGAACGCACTTGCGGCACGGTCTCGGTGAGCGACCAGTAGGTGCCGGTGACGACGTTGATCAGAGTCGTGTTCGCCAGAGCCTGGGTGATGCGCGCTGTGTACGTGAGTTCGATCACGTTGTCGGGCGCGGTGTTCCCGATCGAGTTGATGAGCCACGTCAGATCGTTCGTGCCGACGACGGGGCCGCTGCTCACATCGCCGCCGAATTGCGCGGTGACGCTGATGCCCGATGGGATGGCATCGGTCAATCGGATGGAGTAGGCCGGACTGGTGCCGCTATTGGTCACACGAATGGTGTAGGTGATCAGGGCGTTGCCATCCAGATTGGTTGTGGCTCCGGTCGAAGTCGCCACCGATTTGGCGAGGCTCAACGCCGGTTCGCCGATGGTGGTGGACACGACATTGGACGTGGTCACTGTGCCGTCAGCGTGCAGCATGGCCGCGGCGTTGGTCAAGACATCGCCTGTTACCGCGCCGAGTTCGGCGGCGACGCGCGCGGTGACGGTGACGTAGGCTTGCGTATAGGACGGCACACTGGTGAAGGTCGCGGTGATCAGTTGCTCCGTCGAGGTGATGAGGGCGCCCACGCCATTGGCCGTGACCGCTTCAATCACTGTCAAGCGCGGGTCGAACGTGTCGGTGATTTGCACGTTGTACAGCGTGGCGCTGATGGGTTGATCGGGTACGGTCAGCGTGTAGGTGATCAGCGTGCCCAGCGTGGCAGTGGGGCCGGGCGAGAAGGTCACGGCTTTGGCGAGACCACCGTTGACGGTGCGCAGGGCGGCGCTGCTACTGCCATCGCTGTAGGTGCGTTGCACCGTGCCAAGCGTGGTCGTAACGCCGGGGCCGGGTTCGCTATCGTAATAGGGAATCGACGCGCTATTGGTCAACGTCAGATTCGCGCCGATGTCGGGATGAACGTGTGCGTAAACGGTGATGGTGAAGCGCGGCGAAGTCGCGACCTCGGTCCCATCAAGCGTAGCCACATGCCACACGAGTGTGCCAGTGTCGCCCGACATGGGTTGTTGATCGAAGGTGCCGTTATCGACCAAAGAAGAATCATAGATCACATCCGCGGGCAGCACATCCGAAATCACAATGTTGTAGGCCGGGCCGTAACTGCTGTTAGCGACGACGAGCGTGTACGAGAGCAAATCGCCGCTGCCGACGAACGAGTTCACTGTCGGCGTGACAGTCTTGTTGATCGAGAGGACCGGTTGAATGATGCGATTCGAGGCCGTGCTTGAGCCGACGAACACACCGCGCTGCCAGAGCGCGACGGTGTTGGTGGGCGTGAAGACGGCCGACGGCGGCGTGAAGACGGTGTCGCCGGTGTTGATTTGTTTGCCCGTGGCCTGCGCTTGCAGCGTGAGCGTAATCACGGTGGGCTGATCGAGCGTACTGGTAATCGCGTCGAAATACCACGTGACCTGTTGTTGCGAACCCGCGTTGTCGATCGCGCGCGAGGTGGTGATGACGGTCACTTCAGCGGGTGACCACGTCAGCGTTTCCGTATCGGTGACGAATTCCAGACCGACCGGCAGCGTATCGATTAAGTTGGACGTGCCGCTGCCCAGGCCGATGAGGCCAGCGGGCACAGTGAAGACCAGCGAGTGCGTGGTGACATCGCCGACGCGCAGCGTAGTCGGTGCGGCTGATTTGTTGACTGACACATCGCCGGTGCTGAGTGAGCGCGTATCGGTGAGCGGGCCGTAAAGGCGAGAATGCGGCCAGATTTCGGGCACCGATCGATAGGTGCCGGTCACGACGTTGATCAGATTGGTGTCGGCTAAAGCCTGGCTGATGCGGGCCGTGTACGTGAGTTCGATCACGTTGTCGGGCGCGGTATTGCCAAGCGAGTTGATGAGCCACGTCATATCATTCGCGCCGATGACGGGGCCGCTGACATCATCGCCGCCGAATTGCGTGGTGACGCTGATGCCCGACGGGATGGCGTCGGTCAATCGGACGGAGTGGGCCGGGGCAGTGCCGCTATTTGTCACACGAAGGGTGTACGTGATCAAGGCGCTGCCGTCGAGATTGAGCGTGCTGCCCGTTGAGGTATCCACGGCTTTGCTGAGCGTCAGCACCGGTTCGATGATCGTCTGGGTGGTCGTGGCGACCAATCGATAACTTTGACCGAGATCCGCGTAGGTTAGAAGTCCGGTGTTCATAAACGTGCGGCCATTTGCGGCCTCGGCCGTGTCGGCGACGACGCCGTACACGAACGCGGTCACAATGTCCTGGCCAAGCACATCGCCCGTGGCGGTCGTGAACGTGATCGTGTCGCCCGTCAGCGCTCCGGCGACCCATGTATTAGCGGCGTTGGTGCTGGTGACCGCGGCACCGGTCACCGAGATGGCCGCGACCGAGTTAAGCAAGGGCAGGATGTCGCTGATGATGATAGCGTTGTAAATGTGGCCTTCGCCCCAGAACGAGGTGCTGAGCGAATACGTCACCGGCTCGCCGACGCGGACGTTCGGTTGCGGATCGGCCAGTTTGATCAACCGGTCGCTGGGCGAGGTAAAACCAGTCGCAGTGCGCGTCTGTGAACAGCCGTCGCCACAGCGTTTGCTGGCCGTCAGCACGTTGTTGTAACTCAATTGCGTGCCCGTGATCGACGTGCCAGTGATGATGGCTGTCCATGTCGCGCCCGCTTCTAACGTCGGGAAGACATACTCGATCTGATTTCCCACAATTGACGGCGCTTGCCCATTTGAGCCGTCACCGGCGACTAAGGCATTGAAGCCGCTGCCGACCACATCAGTGATGACGACATTGTTCGCCGCGCCGTCGCCGGTGTTGTTCACGGTGATGGTCCAACTGATCGTTTGCCCCGGCGTGATGACCTGCGCGCCTGGTGAAACTGCGACAACTAGATTGGATGTGAGCGCATCCAGGGTCGGCGTAAAGATGGTCGTGTTGGGCGGCGAGCCGCAAGCATCGGTATACGTGGCGGCCAGTTGATTTGCGCCGTTGGCAGCGAAGCACGCGCCCGTGGCGTTTTTGGCGACAAAGACGATCTGCGTATCGCCGGGCGGCAGTGCGGCAAACGTCCACGCTAAGGTGGTATCACCCAGGGTTGGCGCAGTGGAATAAGCCGTTGAACTGCTGATCGTTTCGCTGAAGATCAGTCCGGCGGGCAAGGTGTCGGTTAAAGTAAAGGTATACGCGGTCGTGCCCAGATTCTGAACCGTCAACGTGATGACGCCGCCGCACTCACTCAACGCGGCGGGCGTTTGCAGCAGCAGCATCGACGGTTGACTGCGCAGCGTGGCTGAAGCGATCGGGATACTAAGCCGACAGCCGTTATCGCAGCCGTATTCCAACACGGCTTGATTGGTTGTGCCGATCGCGCAGCTGCCGGTACTGACCGTGCCCGTAATATAGTAGTAGCGATCGATGCTGTCGGCGGGCACATCGCCCAGATCCCAGCTGATCACGCTGCCCGCGACGTTCGTCGGGGCGGGGCTGGCTGAGCCATAGACAAAGTTGGCGGGCAGCGTGTCGGTCAGCCACACGTTTTGGGCTTGATACCCCGACGCGGAGTTGCGTACATGCAGCCGCCAGACCACGGTCTCGCCAGGCTCTGCGACCGCGATCGGGCTGAAGCTGGCCTGCGTGGGACCGCGCCCCAACTTGTCGAATAGGAAGATCGGATCGGCCACTTTCAACGTGACAGCGTTTTCCGTGCGCTGGAAGAATTGATTGCAGGCCGACGCCGCGCTGACTTTGGCGGCGACTGAATTGGCGCTGGTGGCCGCGCAGTCGGTGGCGACGTTGAACGTCACACTGACAATGTAGCCCGCGCTGACCGCATCCAGCAAACCGGGCGGCGCGGCCTCATGGCTCCAGACGAGCAAGGTCGAAGTGACATAGGGCGTGGACATGATCGGTTGAAAAGCCGTGGTTGAGGTGACTACGTGCCCCGCGTCATCGATGACGGTGACGACGGCGCTGTCGGCCACATAGGTCAAATTGGTCAGCGTTTCCGACAAGGTCAGGTTATAGATCGCCGACCCGCCGCCGGAGGTGTTCTTGGTGGTCAGCACCACCGTACCGACACCACAGAGCGGCAAGTCTGCGGTCTGGCCGTTGCTGGTCAAGAGACTGGCGCTGAACGTGAGAAAATCGACGTTCTTGGTTTGACTGGCACAGGCGCTGCCATTGCAACCCAGCGTGGCCGTCACCACGCTCGTCAAGTTGCTGCACCCGATCGCTTGCGCGCTGACATCGATCCAGCGCTGCTCGGCCGGATCGAGCGTGGCAACCGTCCAGACGAGTTGATTGCCGTTTTGTTGCAGGGCAATGCCAGTGGGGTCAGACGTGGTATAGGAAATGAATTGCAGCCCCGCGCCCAGCGTATCGGTGACGAGGATGTTGGTCCCTAAGCCCGAACCGTTGTTGGTGAGGTAAATGCGCCACCGTGCGACATTCGCCGTAAGGTTGTAGCGCGACGGCGTGAGGAAGAGTACGAGATTGGGATTATACGTTGTCGGCGTGTTGGCCGTGGCAGTGGTGTAAGTGACGCCGCATTGATCGGTGAAACTGACATTGGCCCGCCAGGTGCCGCTGGAACTGCAACTGCGCTTGATCGTCAAATTGATCGTGCCGTTGCTGCTGATTGGATTGGCAAAGGTCCAGGTGATGACATTGTCTGCGGTGGTCGTCACCACCGGATTACCCGCAAATGCGCCGCCAAAACCGGTGACGTTGAGGCTGGCAAATTCATCGGCGGGCGCGGTGAACGTCACGACGACATTGCCCGTAACCCGATCGGCCCGGCCGCCCGACACGGTCAACACCACGGGCGTGATCGCGCAGGCATCGGCGCTGGCGGGCGATATGGCTACGGTCAGATCACCGCGATAAATCGTCAGATACAGGCCCTGATAAAACGTCCGATCGGCCTTGCACGATTCATCGCCCACCGTGCCGCCTACCGTTAATTGCGACCAGTCGAAGTAGGTGCGATAGACGCTGCCGCCCAGGGCCGCATCGGGCACACGCGCCTGATAGGTGATCGTGAAATCGACGGTCTCGGTCGGCGCGCCCATGCCGGAAAAGTCCAGCACCAAGCGCGGCGCGGTCTGCGCGAGCGTCACATCGGCGGTGCGATCGACGCCGTTGACCATGATCTGCAACGAGCCGGAAATATAGTTCAGGCTGGTGACGAGGCTGCCCGTGCCCAGCGACTCGGTGAAGAATGTGCCCGCCCAGGTGACCTGGCTCAGGCTGTAATGATTGGTGAAACTGATGTCCGAGCAGACCTCTGACGACCCGCTGGCGGTCTTGGCGTATTGCGTGCCGGGCACGTTTTGGCCTATGACGGTGGATGAAGCGGTACTGATCAGCGGGTTACAGCCCGCGCAATTGACGGGCGCGGTGGCCGTCACCACATTGGTGCTGGAGGCAAAACTGAGGCATTGATTGATGCCGCTGCTCGCCGTGGTCGTGATCAGCAGGATGGCCGAGACGGGGCTGCCGTCGGGACTGACCGTCCAAGTGAGCGTCTGCCCGATCGGGCTGAGGGTGCCCGTCGTGACGCTGGCCGCCGTCACGCTGAAGACGCTCGGCACCACATCGGTAATGTAGAGGGCGTCCGCCAGGTTTTGCGTGTTGGCCGCATTCAGCAGCACGGTAAAGACCACTTGCTCGCCCGCGTAGGTGCTGTTGGGCGCGGTCGAGGTGACAATCAACGTGGGCGCGTCATTGCCATATTGATACGTTGTGTTGCGTGTAGGCAAATCAAACGGCACATCGCACGCGTCTGCAAACGAGGGCGCAAAACTCAAGAGGCCGTTCGAGGCGTTACACGCGGCGGTCTGGTTGACGTTAAACGTCAGCGTGGTGCTGGTGCTGCGATTCAACAGCCCGACCGGTGTGCCGCCCGTGTACGAGAAAATGCCGGTAACGGCATCATAGGTGAAGGGCGAACCGCTGACGATATTGGCCGACGCCCCCAGGCTGTTGAGGTTGGAGCGCAAAATCAGATCGAGCGCCGGGCCGCCTGTGTTGTTGACCGTCACCGTCACGGGCGTGGTATTGGTGCAGTAGGGCACGCGCACCGGATTCGGCGTCACGGCCAGGGAGACGTTGGGCACTTCCAGCAAAAACTTGACGCTGGCCGAGGTGGAGACGGGCGTGGTGCTGGTGGCGGTACTATCGACGTTGCCGCACGACCAGTAAGCGGCGGCTGTGTTGCGCAGCGGCGAACACGCATTCACGCGGGCGCTGACCGTGTACGAGCGAAATTCGTTGGGCGCCAACTGGCCGATCGTGAAGGGCAAACTGCCGTAGTTGACGTCGGTGAAACTGGCATCGGGCAGCGCTTCGACCGTCGCGCTGTACACATTGCCCAGGCCAGTGTTGCGCGCTTTGATCGTCCACGTCACCATGTCGCCGTAACGCGCATCTTGCAGACTGGGCGTTTGCTCGATGACGAGGTTGCCGCGTCCCGTGGTCACATTGACGTAGCTGGCCGTGGTGCCGGGGCCTTCGTTATCAGAATAGTTGGCAAAGGCCGACAAGAGTTGCGCCGATTGAACACCGCAACTGGTGGCGAGTTTGAATGAGATGTCCGTGTATTCACCCATCAGCAGATTGAGCGGGGTGGTTGGTTCCCAGGTGATGACGTTGTCTGTAATGAAAACGGTGTGCGAGATCGAGTGTTGGCTCGCGTCGGCCGCCCGAAAGGTCCATAGCGACGAATCGGGGATAAGCGAGAAACCGCTGGGCAGCGTGGCCGTAACATTGAGCGTGTAGGCATTGGTCACGCCGATCATGTTGCTGACGTAGATGCGGTATGCGTCGCCGCCGAGGTTGCCCACGCTAACGCTGTTGGTCGGCGTCACGATGGTCACATACAGATAGGCAATTTGCGCGCTAAGTGGGCTGTTGATTGGAGCGCGCGGTGGTTGCTGCCTGGGCGCAGCCGACGCACTGAGCGGGGCGGCTTGTTGGGCGGGCGCGGTAAACCACGCGGGCAACACCGCCGTTTCAGCGGTTTGCTCAGACGGCGCAGCCGATGTGGCCGGCACGGGCGCAATGGCCTCTGCGGTCGCCGCGTTAGTGGCGGGCCGCGTGAACCAGTCGGGCAGGGCGGCATTGGCCGTGACGCGCGTATCGATCAGCGGGAGCGCAGCCGTTGATGACTGTTCGGCGGGTGCAGCTGAAGCGGTGGGCACAAATACCGGATTGAGCGCAAGCACGATCGAGGAGACGATGTTGATCACGAATTGGCCACGCATGGGCACCTTGCCTTTCGATTGATCGCCTCCTCCCCAGGTTGCGCTCGTTCGAAGTGCTGCCCCGCCGTGTTACGGTGAAAGGTGTGACAAAATCTCGTCGGGTGTTGGCCGCACGTTGGGATCGGTGCTGACGTTTGACCAGACAATGTCGCCGCCGGGATCGATGACAAATACCGCTGGTGTTGCAACGCCATCGCCCAACAGATCAAACACGCCATAGGCCGAAGCCACGGCGTGATCGCCATCGGCCAAAATCGGATACGACGCCTGAACCAATTCGTCGGCCAGGGCGGCGTTGGCTTGGTCTTGATAGGCCACGGCCAAAATCTCGGCGTTTTTGGCCTTAAATTGCGGATAAGCGGCTTGCAACTCCACGAGTTGCTGGCGGCACGGTCCTCAAGTTTGGCCGCGATAGAAGACCAGCACCACGGCGGACTTGTCGCGATAGTCGCTTAAACGAATGGTTTGGCCGTTGTCGCGCGGCAAGGCAAAATCGGGCGCGATTTTTTGAGCAGTGGCTATCGGCGTAGGCGCACTCGTCGTCAACAACGGCTCAACATATTCGGCAAATTGTGCTTCTGTCACCGGGCCGATGTGCCGCGCGCGAATGACGCCGTCCGCGTCGATGATGATCGTTGTCGGGATACCGGCCACTTGATACTGTGACGACACCCGGCCGGTTTCATCGCGCACGATCGGATAGGTGACGCCATACGGGGCGATGAATTGTTGAATCGTGGCCGCATCTTCTTTTAGATCGATCCCGATCAATGCGACACCGCGCGATTGATATTGCTGATACGCGGCTTGCAGCGCGGGCACTTCCGATCGGCACGGTGGGCACCACGTGGCCCAGAAGTTGAGGACGACGACGCGGCCGCGCAGCGCGCTCAGGGTGACGGCTTGTCCGGTTAAATCGGTCAGCGTGAAATCGGGGGCTTGTTGATCGACGTTGACGCCGACCGGGAGATCCGATTTTGTCACCACCGTTGCAAGCGGTGTGGCAGCGGGGCGGGGGGCCGTCGCCGTCTCTGACGCGGCGGCGACCAGATCGGTGTACAGGCCGATCTGCGCTTGTGCGCGTTGGGCCGCCAACCACTCATCGGGATTTTGCTGGGCCGCGATTTGCTTCAGATAGGCTTCGACGATCAAGAGCCGTTGAATGGCCGCCACTACATCGGTCTGGGACAAACCGTTGAGCGTGAGGGTTCGATCGAGTGCGGCTTCATCCACTTGCCACGTTTGTTTCAGAAAATCTAGGCGTTGCTGCGCGGCTTGATCGGGTACGGTAACGTCGCGCGCGGCGGCTTGTTGCAAGACCAGTCGCTCGTTGATCAGGCGTTGCAGCGTCGCTTCGGCGTTTGGCGCGGGCTGGCCCGCGAGTTGGCTCATGGCGCGATCGAGTGCGGTGCTGCGCTGCCAATCAAGACGGTCGATCGGTTCGGTGTTGACGACCGCGACGACCTCGGGCACGGCGGATTGAGTGGTTATTGGCGCACTGTCGGCAGGACGCGATGGCGAAACGGCTGTCGATGGGGCCTTCGGCGGCGCGGCGGGTGGGCTGGATTGCAGGGCGGATAAGACGGCGCTGACAAGCACAAGGCTGCCAAGCAGGACGACGGCAGTAAGCAACAGGCGGGCACGAGCCAGGGGCATAAACACCGGGAGTGATTGAGATTGGACCAATGGTCCAGATTGCCAGGGCACTCAGTATCAGTGTAGAGTGAAGCAGGGGCGACGTCAACCAGGTAAGTATTGCAGTTGCATTGCAGTTGCGTTACGTTAATTTCAATCGCTGATTGGATTGGTTCAGGGTAGGCT
>JAGOBP010000649.1 GCA_017999195.1 Thermoflexales bacterium | reverse complement strand
CGCGATTGATAATCGGCCGCTGATGTTTGAAGAATTCGAGCAGCGCATTAAGCAAGTCATCTTCACGACGGCGACACCGGCGGCTTATGAACTGGAGCATTCACAACAAATCGTGCAGCAGATCATCCGCCCGACCGGCCTGGTCGATCCCGAAGTGGAGATCAAACCCGTGAAGGGGCAGGTGGATGATCTGATCGGGCAGATTCGACGGCGCATCGAGAACGGCGAGCGCGTGCTGGTGACGACGCTGACCAAGCGCATGGCCGAAGATTTGGCCGATTACTTGAAGGAACTCGGCATCAAGGTGCATTATCTGCACAGTGAAGTGGAGACGTTTGAGCGCATCGAGATTCTGCGCGATCTGCGTTTGGGCGCGTATGATGTGGTCGTGGGTATCAACCTGTTGCGCGAAGGCTTGGACTTGCCGGAAGTATCGCTGGTGGCAATCCTCGATGCGGATAAAGAAGGCTTCTTGCGCAGTGAAACCTCGCTGATTCAAACCATCGGGCGCGCGGCCCGCCACTTGCATGGCAAGGTCATCATGTATGCGGACAAGATCACAGATTCGATGCGCCGCGCCATCGATGAAACCAATCGCCGCCGCAAGATTCAACAGACGTATAACGAAGAACACGGCATCGAACCGGCCAGCATCGTCAAGGCCGTGCGCGATCTGATCAACCATGAGTCGGCGGCGCACGCGGCGGCTGAAGCGCGCGAATCGTACGTCGCGGGCGGCAAGATGCCCAAGGATGAACTGGCGCGCTTGATCAAAGACTTGGAAAAAGACATGAAGCAAGCGGCCAAAGATTTGGAGTTCGAGAAGGCCGCACTGCTGCGCGATCAGATCATGGAACTGCGGCAGCAACTGGAAGCCAAGGACACCCGGCCCGAGTGGGAAAAGATTCGCGAGACGGCGGCTTAAGGAGATTGCCTCATGACAACGGGTCGCATCACTTACCTGGCTGATCCGCCACGCCGCGTACCGTGGACGGTGATCGCGGCGGCAATACCGGGCCTGATCGGGCTGATGGGCGCGGCCTTCTTCTTGTTTGGCATGTTGTTTATGGTGCTCTTCTCCGGCGACGTTCGCCCCCTGGATGAATTGCGCCTGAGTTCCGCCACAACCACGGCCACAGCCACTGTGACCGACGTGCTCGATACCAACGCCAGCGAGAACGATGAGACCGTGTATGAATACCGCTTCACGTTTCGGACTAAAAACGAAACTGAGATCAAAGGCACCAGTTATTCGACGGGGCAAATCTACGCCAAGGGCGAGCGTGTGCCGGTGACGTATCTGCCCGATAAGCCGAGTGTGGCGCAGTTGCAAGATACGCGGCACACCCAATTTCCGTGGTGGACGGCTTTGCTGGTGGGCATCTTCCCGTTCATCGGCGGAGTGATGCTGTTGGCCGGTGCGCTGAGCGGTTGGCGACAAGTGCGCTTGCTGATGGCGGGCCGCTTGACGTATGCCCGCTGGATCAACGTCACGCCGACCAGCACCACCGTCAACGATCAGCCCGTCATGAAGTACACGTTCGAGTTTCAAGCCGAGGATGGGCAAACGTATCAAGGCAACTCCAAGTCATTGCCCAAAGCCCAGTTGGGTGATGAGGCCAATGAACCCGTGTTGTACTTGCCCGC
This sequence comes from Thermoflexales bacterium, assembly GCA_017999195.1. GTDB lineage: Bacteria > Chloroflexota > Anaerolineae > Fen-1058 > Fen-1058 > JAGOBP01. The sequence goes on along the minus strand of JAGOBP010000649.1, from coordinate 1,006 downwards.
CAACCCCGAGCGGTCCATGCTGCTCGACGCCGTGCCCGTGCGCTATTCGCTGTCCGTCGATGCGAACGGCCAGTGGACCAGCGACGGGAATCCGTGGCCGGTGTTGTGGAGCGGCTTGATCGGGTTGGGGGTGTTGGCCGCAGGGGTGTTTATACTCTCGCGCTTTTTCTAGCATCACCACTTAAGGTTGCGCCGCCACTTTCAACCAGCCGTCGGCCTGCGGCAGCAATGCCAGGTCGATCGGGTTGGCCACATGCAATTCCACATAGCCGCACTGACGGCAGACGTAAGTATCCAGATTGATCGCGAGTAATGTCTGCCCGGCCATGATTTCGACTTGCGCCAGATAACTGCCCGCCGTCAACCCTTCGCCTTCGGCCGCCACGCCGCGATACACCTCGGTCGCCTGACATTTGGGACATACACCGTTTAACATGTCGTTCCTTTCTGAAGCGCCCCGCGCGATGGATGAAAAATCGACAGCGCTGTGATGTTGGAGTAGAATAAGCCCGCCGATCACAACGCACAATTCGCCGTAAACTACTCTGCAGCCAGTCTAATCGAAACCGGCTGGGCATAGTTGATATTTCTTGCGTTTATCCGGCCACGGGAGACAGCATCGATGCCGGCCAGGGGTGGGCTTGAGCTGCAAACGTACACGTCATTTGGCGCACTGCTGCGCTTCTTGCGGCGTCGCGCGCAGCTGACCCAGCGTGATCTGGGTATTGCCGTCGGTTACAGCGAAGGCCACATCAACCGCTTTGAGCACGGCAAACACTGGCCGGACCCGGCGGCGGTGGCCGCGCTATTTGTGCCCGCCCTGTACCTGAACGACGAGCCTGATCTGGCCGCGCGTCTCATCGGGTTGGCCGCGCAAGGTCGTCATGCCCCGCCCGAAGCCGTCAGTTCCGAAGCCCACACGTTGACCTCATTGCTAGAGCCAATTCCGCCGAGTGTACAGGCTGCGGTGACGCGCGCCGACGCTCCGGCGCGGTTGCGCGCCCGA
>JAGOBP010000648.1 GCA_017999195.1 Thermoflexales bacterium | reverse complement strand
GTACAGCAATGCGGCCGGTGCCGATGCCCACATCGAGGATGCGCCCGTACGGTGAGAGTAAATCCAACAGTGCGGGCAGGCCGTGCGTGGCAACCGGCTCCGCCAGGTCGCGAGTTTGATCATAGAAGTCGGCGGCGCGATCGAAGGACACGCTGTTCATAGATAGCGCTCCGTTACTTCGGCCACGTGTTTGCGCGCGGAATCGGCTTTCCACTTTTTGAGCAGGGGCTTCACGATTTCGGGCTTAGCCTTGCCCAACTTGGCTGCGGCCGATGCGACTGCCCGCCACACGAAGCGGCGCTCATCGGCGGCCAGGTCGTGCAGCAGTCGCGCGCCGTCCGCGGCGTACTTGCGCCCGCCCACCGCGCTCCACACCATCGCCACATTCCAGCGGGCGAATTCGTTCTTGCGTTTGGCGTGTTTGTCCAGGAATTTCAGGGTGAGTTCAGGATAGTTCTTGAGCAAAGCCAAACTGATGGCAAACGGGCCAAGATTCACCCGCACATAGCGTGAGTCATCGTCCATCAGCGGATTGATCAACTTCAGCAACTTCGCGCCGCGCTTGGGATGATTGGCTTTGGCGGCCTCCATCGTGGCGATGACGACCGCGCGCCGCACATTCTCCGACTCGTGTTCGACCCATGCTTGCAGCACCGGATAGACTTCATCGAAGTGTTCGTTCAGGACGCGGCCCACGCTGACACCGGCATATTCGCGCACGGCCCAGTTGGCGCTGTCGGCCGCGCGCAACAGCAGTTGCAGCGCTTTTTCGGGGTGGCGCGTGTACACATCGGGCAGCAGCACCAACCCCAATTCATGGGCATTGAAATCGGCTTGATTTAAGGCGCGTTTCGCCCAATCGAACAATCGGGCGGGCTTGGCTTTGAAGTGCGCCCGAATCAACTTGGCGGCCAGCGCAATATCGCCGACTTTGGCCGTGCCTGGATCCGCGCCGATGGCGTTCTCGCCAGAGCCACGCTTGGCGAGGAAGGCGATCAGCAGGTCGAGGTCTTCGGCGTGCACGGCTTGATCGAGTTCTTGTTCGAGCAACAGTGGATTCATTGTTAACCCTCCGCAAAGCGAATGACTAACTGGTCCTGTTCAGTGTAACGGTAATGCGCGAAAAAGGGTGCTGCGCCGATCGGATGGTGGATGGCACGCGGCAATATGATGGGCAAATCTTCGACCAGATCAACTTGAGTGATCTGAGTATACTCGATCCATTCGAGCGTGCCTTCAGCTGATGGGACCGGCTCGCCCGATCGGCTGTCGGCGGCGAACACGAATAGCATGATGCCGGTGGGCGCATCGCCGTCGATGTTGATCAGGCCGACGAGACGCAGGTTCTCGACTTCAAGGCTGGTCTCTTCGAGCACTTCGCGGCGAGCGGCAGAATAGATGTCTTCATCGCGCTCGATGTGGCCGCCGATGCCGTTGTATTTGTTGGCCCAGATGCGCGTCTGGGCCGAGCCGCGCAGCAGTAGGACGCGGCCGCCGCGCGTGATGAAGACCAGCGTGCGGGGAATGACGGTGTAGCGGTCGCGCTTCAGACTCACTTCGATACCTTGATCGGTTTTGGGCATGGCTTGACTCGTTGATCGTCCGCCGAAAAACAACCAGCGCCAGCAGTCGGATAAACCTGCCAGCGCCAGTATCGCGTTTTGTTAGGGCCGATGATTTACGCCGGCGACCAGGGCCGCGCGAGCAATTCTTGCAGGTGCGTCTTGACCTGCGGCCATTCGGTGTTGATGATGCTGTAATAGACGCTGTTGCGCACGCGGCCGCTTTCCACGATCATGTGATGACGCGAGACGCCTTCACGATGTGCGTCCAGCCGCTCGATGGCGCGCTGCGAGTTCTCGTTCAACTCATCGGTCTTGAATTCCACACGCAGGCAGTGCCATTTTTCAAAGGCGTGTTGCAGCATCAGGAATTTGGCTTCCGTATTGACGGGCGTGCGCTGCCACTGGTGATCGATCCACGTCCAACCGATCTCGACATGCCGATTGCCGGTATCGATGTTGCCAAAGCGCGTGCTGCCGACAATTTCATTGGTGGCCTGCCAGATGGTCACAAAGGGCAGGGCCGTGCCGATCTCGCGGCCGTCCAGCGCGGCCTTGATGTAGGCGTGCATCTTGTCGGGCGTGGTAATTTGATACGGCGTCCACTTCCACAGTTCGGCGTCTTGCCCGATGGCCCACAGCGCGTCGTAGTGGCTCATGGACAGCGGCTCCAGCCGGACATACTGGCCGCTCAACGTGATGGGGTCGATACTCATCGGCGTGTGCTTCATGCGTTAACCCTCGCTGGCTTGCCCGTCGGCAGTGTAGTAATTGAACTCGTTGGGACTGATCTTGGAAAAAACGAACGTGCTGCGCAAGTCGCCATCCGTGCCGAGATCGTCGTGGCGCAAAATGGCCTCTTGCAGAAAGCCGCAGCGCTTGGCGACGGCGACGCTGCGCGCATTGCGCGTGTCGCAGCGAATCTCCACCCGATTGGCCTGCAGGTGCTTAAAGGCAAACGCGGTGATGGCGTTGGTCGCCTCGGTCACGTAACCGTTGCCCGCGTAGTGCGTGCGGCACCAGTAACCGATCTCGAATTTGCGCGCATGCCAATCGATGCGGTGCAGGCCGCTGCCCACCACAAAGGTCGAAGT
>JAGOBP010000107.1 GCA_017999195.1 Thermoflexales bacterium | reverse complement strand
GGGCGAGACCGCGCCCAGCGCCGCCGCCAGCACGCCGACTTCGTGATTATACAGATCGCGGCCCAGCAGATACACGCCCCACACACTCAGCGCCGCCGCCAGCGCATTGATCAGCCATGGTTGACCGATCAGCGCGCCCAGCGCGAGCAGCAACGGATAACCGGGCGTGTATTTGCCAAACACGCGGCCATCGACATGCAGAATAAAAGGGACGTAAAACGCCGCTGGCGAGACGGCGACTTCAGCCGCCGTGATGCGGCCGCTGGCAAAGACTTTGGCCTGAAAGAGATTGGCGTGTTCGTCTTCCAGGTGCGGCATCGCGCCCAGCACGCCCCACGCCATGGCCGTCGCCAGCAAGAACGCCCCGATTGAAAGTAACCACACCGGCCAGGTTCGTTGATTCATCGGTGCGTATTATACCAAGCCGCCGCACATTCGCGACGCGTTCGCGCCGCATTGACTTGCCGCCTTAATCCGTTGTATAACAGGGGTAGATTGGTGATTGGCAGATTGGTAATCAGTCAATCGGTCATTCGTCATTGTTCATTGTTCATTGCGCATTGTTCATTTCCAAAGGAGCCTCATGCCTGTTCGCACTTTTATCACCCCCAAAGCCGGATCTGGCTTTCTCAACATCCGTAGCGAAACCCGGCTGGATGCGGCCAACATCGTGGGCGCATTGAATGAAGGCGTGCGCCTGGAGTATGTCAGCGAGAATAGCGGCTGGTACGCAGGCCGCGTCTACGTCTCCACACTCGTCGCCAATGCGGCGGATGGGCGCTTCGTGCGCTTGAACGCGGGCGGCGACTTCGCCAACATCCGATCGGCCCCGCGCACCGACGCGATTACAGACGTGGGCGATCTCAAGGCCAATCAGCGCCTGGAATTGGTCGAGCGCAGCGGCGACTGGTTCGTAGCAAAAGTTTACGTCTCGGCCGCCTGGAGCACGCTGATCACCGAAGGCCAGCCTGATCCGATTGTGCCGGTGGCCGATGGCTTCGATGTGCCCGTCGGCACGCCCGACGAGCGCGCCTCGGCCAAGGTCTGGCCTGGCTCATGGCTCGATGCGACGCCGTATGGCATGCGCTATGATGCCACCGGCAAGTGGGCCATCCACACCGGCGCAGACCTCAATTTACCCGCCGATGCCGACGCGCATTCGGCTTGCTATGCGCCCGCAGCGGGCATCGTGCGTGCGGCAGCGGCTTTTCCGGTGTGGGGCAATGTGGTTGTCATCGAGCACAAGTTGGCCGATGGCACGCGCTTATGGTCACGCTGCGCCCACCTCGACGACATTTTGGTGCAGCCCAATCAGATCGTTACGCGCGGCCAACTCATCGGGCATGTAGGCAATGCCTTTGGCTTGTACGCGTATCATCTGCACTATGATCTGGCGCGACGCGATCTGACCGCCTCACCGTCGGACTGGCCCGGCGATGATCTGCCGCGCGTGCTGCGCGACTATTACGATCCGCTGGCCTTCACGATCGAACATCGCCCGCCGCGCCCCGCGCCCAAGTTGCTGATCGGCCTGCACGATCGCGACGGCGGCAACTGGCTGAAGCAAAAGAAGATCAAGGGCGTGTGTCTGGTCTTGGCCACTGTGCAAGATCAACCGGCCCAATTGGACTTCACGGATCTATCGAATGCGGGTATCACCGTGTTGCTGCGCATCGGCTACGGGTACGCCGACGGCTCTGGCACATTGCCGCGCCCCGATCAATTGACCAAATTCGAGAAGGCTGTGGCTGATACGCTGAATGCGGCCAAAGGCGTGACGTGCTCGCACTATGGCAACGAGATCAACAATGCCATGGAAGCGCCCGGCTGGAATCCGGCCACGGGCAATCCTGGCCCCAACTATTTTCCGTTGACGCCCGATTACTACGTGGCCTCTTACAATCGCATCTGGTTCATGATCCGCACCGATGTGAAACTGGGACCTGCGCCGCTCGATCCGTTCTTTGGGCCGCCCTTCCCGTATCTGGGTTGGAGCAGTGACAATCGCGAATGGTGGCGGGCCATCTTGCGCGGCATCTCCGGCGCGGATGCCTTCTTCCTGCACAGCAAGACGCAGAGCAATGCCACCAGCGAAATCTGGTCCGGTGATAAATTCCAGAACGATCCGCTGCGCTGGCAATATCTGCACTTCCGATCGATCGAGCCGTACCTGGCGGAAGTGCCCGCCCAGTACAAGGCCCTGCCCGTCTACATCACCGAAGCGAATCCGCAGCGCAAAATCAACGGCGCGTTGGGTTGGGAAGACAGCAGCGCCATGTGGATCACCGAATGCGTGAATTATCTAAAGACGTGGAATACCGGCGGAAATCATCAGCCCGTTAGCGGCGCGGTGTTTTATCGCTGGGCCAATGACGAATGGCAGATGTCCAATAAGACCATGCTGCTCAATCGGGTCGAGGGTGAGGCACAGAAACTGGGATTAGTTTAGGTCGGCGCTTGATAGTCAGTGATGCGCGTAGGATAATTTACCTGGAGAGTTGTTCGGTATGCGCTTGATCTTCGATTGGGATGCCAACAAAGCCAAAGTGAATCTCAGAAAGCACAAGGTTAGCTTTGACGAGGCCAAAACTGTTTTCAATGATCCGTTGCTGATCACATTTCCCGATGATGGGCATTCAGTCGTTGAAGAACGCCAGATCAGCATTGGCTTCTCGGCTAATCGCAGAGTATTGTTGGTAGTTCATACCGAGCGCAACGAAACCGAGAATTCGATCATCATTCGCATTATCAGTTGTCGCAAGGCAACTGCCTCAGAACGGAGAGTCTATGAAGAAGGCTAAAGAAGCACCAGCTGAATACAACCTGTTGCCCGAATACGACTTCACCGGCAAACAGGGCGTGCGGGGTAAGTATTATCAGGCTTACCGGCAAGGTCACGCGGTGCGAGTTCACGAGCCAGACGGCAGTGTGACTATTCGGTATTTCACGCTGGAAGACGGTGCGGTGCTACTTGAGCCGGATGTGCGTGAGTATTTTCCCAATTCAGAGGCAGTAAACACTGCTTTACGCGCGTTAATTGCCTTAATTCCCAACCAACCCACTCGGCCCATGCGCAACCCAAAACGCCGCACCAAAGCAAGGGTATAACACCACAACGCTTAGGTATGAATCTGGTGTAACATGGTTGACAACCGTCACCCCTGCCCGTAGAATCAAATCTACCGATCGGGCGGGGGTGATGTATTTCCCCGATCAGTCCTCGCTTTCAATCAACAGCACGCCACAACTCAATATCGATCAATGATCACGTCACCGTCGCGCCGCTCATTCATCGGCGCGGCACGCCAAGGGAGGGCGTCATGACATCACGTTCGTGGAAATCTGTTTTAGGTCGCCTCGTTACCGGAGGCTTAGTGGTCGGCCTCATCGCCGCGTTGATCTGGAGTCTGACGCCGCGCGATCCGAATTCGCTGGCCGCGCAATTGCAGAGCGCCGCCGCCACCGAGCGCGACCTCGATCCCGATCGGCCTCCATTCATGACCGGTCTCATCGACGAGCAAGTGTATCTGCGGCTGCGCAATGATTACACCGCTGAACAGCGCGGTTTGCCCTATGGCAAACTGGACGATCCGCGCGGGCAGGCGCTGCGCGCGATGACGCAACAAGAAGCCCAGCGGCCACAAGTGGCAACCGCCAATCAGTGGGAACCGATCGGCCCCGCGCCCATCCCCAACGGGCAAACCACCACGCGCACCGACCCGGTCAGTGGCCGCACCATCGCCATTGCGGTGCATCCGACTGATCCCAACATCGCGTATGTGGGCACGGCGCATGGTGGCCTGTATCGCACGCTGGACGGCGGCACGACGTGGACACCGCTGATGGACAACGCGGATTCGCTGGCGATTGGCGCGATCGCGATTGCACCGTCGAATCCCGAGATCGTGTACGTGGGCACGGGCGAGTCCGGCCAGTCGTGCGATTCGTTTATTGGCGTCGGCGTATATCGCATCGATAATGCCAGCACCACGGCCACCCTTACTGGCCCGATCAATCCCCTGGTCACAACGGGCATTGCAGGCACCCGCGCCTTCAACGCTGTGGCCATCAGCGAGATTCTGGTGGACCCGATCAATGCGGCCAATATCTTTGTGGCCACCACCAGCGCGCAGGCCGGCATCGGCTGTTCGTTCCCGCCATTCAATACCGTTCCGCAGCAATCACTGGTGGGTCTGTATCGCTCCACGAATGCGACGGCGGTCGGCGCGATCGACTTTAGCAAGATCACGGTGACGACGGCGGGCAGCATCGCGCCGGATACCAGCGGCAATCGCGAGATCAGCGACTTGGCGATGGAGCCGGGCAATCCCAACGTAGTCTTGGCGTGGGTCATGGGCAGCACAGCTGCCGCTGATGGCGGCGTGTGGCGCACAGCCAATGCGCTGGCGGGCACGCCCACCTTCAGCCGCACACAGGCCACCACCCTGGGCTTTGCGCGTGGCGAACTGGCGATCAATAAGGTCGGCTCAACCGTCACTGTAGTGGCTGCCACGGAAGAAGGCAACAACGGTCGACTGCGCACGTCCACCAACGGCGGCGTGACGTTTACCGCCCCGCAAAGCACGCTGGGCGCACCCTTGGCCGGTTTTTGCAGCGGCCAATGCTGGTACGACATCGCCGTGGCGATTGATCCGACCAATGCCAACGTCATCCACCTGGGCGGCTCGGCCAACGGCAACAACGGCAGTGTGTATGCCCGCAGCACCAACGGTGCCACGTTCACCCGCAGTGACACCGGCCTGCACTCCGATACGCACGCTTTAGCCGTGGCCCCGTCTAATCCGTCGATCGTGTATGTGGGCAACGACGGCGGCATCTGGCGCTCCAGCGATGCGGGCGCCACGTGGGTCAGCAAGAACAACGGCGGCTTCAGTGCGACACAATTCCAGAGCGTGGCGGTGCATCCGACGGATCGCAACTTCCTGATCGGCGGCACGCAGGACAATGGCACGAACTGGAAAAAGGCCGACGGTTCATGGTTCCGCGCCGACTATGGCGACGGCGGCTATGCGCTGATCGATCAAAACGCAGCCGATACCACCAATGTCACCATGTATCACACCTATTTCAATCAGGTGGGCGCGATGGGCTTTGCGCGCGTAACCACGACCGCGAATGCCGTCGACGATGGCTGGACGTTTTACGGCTGCGGCTTTGGCGGCTCAACGGCCAACGGCCTGGCTTGCACCGATTCCGCAGTGCTGTTCTACGCGCCGATGGCGCTGGGGCCGGGCAATCCCAACACGATGTACTTCGGCTCCGATCGGCTGTATCGCTCCACCAACAGCGGCGTGACGATGACAGTCGTCAGCCAGCAGTTCGCCAACGGCGTGCCCGTCACCACAATTGGCATCTCACGGCAAAACGATAACGTGCGCATCGTGGGCACGCGCGACGGCAAGGTCTATCGCACCATGACGGGCGGCAATCCCATGACGGATGTGACCAGCGCCTCATTCCCGGCCAATCCGGGCAGTGCCACGCGCCGCTTTGTGGGCCGCGCCGTGATCGATCCCAACAACGTCAACACCGCCTACGTGACCTTTGCCTACTACGCGCCCGCCGGACAAGGCGTGTGGAAGACCAACAACTTGAACGCGGCCACGCCCACCTGGACGGCGCGCGGCGAAGGTCTGCCGAGCGTGCCCGTTAACGCCTTCGCGATCGATCCGGAGTACAGCAACGTGTTGTTCGCAGGCACGGACATTGGCGTGTACCAATCGACGGATGGCGGCGCGAACTGGATACCCTTCAACGCCAACCTGCCGCGTGTGCCGGTGTTCGATCTGGTGTTCCAGAAGGCCAATCGGGTGCTGCGGGCCGCCACGCACGGGCGCGGCATCTATGAGTATTCGTTCCAGACAGAGCAGAAAGTGTACCTGCCGCTGGTGGTGCGAAACTACACCACACCGACGGCGCTGCCCACGCTGCTCAACGCCGATTTCGATCTGGGTCACGTGGCGTGGACGGAAGCCTCCACGTTCTTCCCCGGCGACCTGATCGTGCCGCAGAGCCTCAACGGCGCACCCGCCGCACATACCGCGCCGTGGCTGGCCTGGCTGGGCGGCGCCAGTAACGAAGTGGGCGAGATCTCGCAGTCGATCAACATCCCCAACGGCGTGCCGTCGTTCTATCTGTACTTCCGCTACCAGATCCGCAGCGACGAGACGAATTGCAGTCAGGTCACGTCGTCGGACACCGTCGCGCTGCGCATCAACAATGTGCAGGTCAACAGCCTCTTGTTGTGCAATTCGTTCAACACCGGCGACAACTGGACCGAGTATAATTTCGCGCCCGACTTCAGCGCCTACGCCGGGCAGACCATCTCGCTGGATATTCGCGTCACCAACGATAACACGCCCAACACGTCCAGCAGTTTCTTCTTGGATTCGCTGTACTTTAGCAGCACGCCGCCCGTGCTAAAGGCACAGCCCGGTGGATTGCGAAGTTTTCCGGTGGTGAATGGGGCAACGGGCGGAGGCCAGGCCAGCCGTGAAAAGTGATGCGAAGCATGACGAGTGATGCGCCAAGCGGCCCACTCTGCTGAGTTGCGCAGAGACATGGGCAGTGACGAGTGAAACACACTCGCCGTCGGGAAGATACCCCGGCGGCGAGTGGGTGTTTTATGCCTCACCCCCGCATGGCTGCGATGAAGTCGGTGTGGCCGTTCCCCCTCTCCTGAGGACGGTCTTGACGACTATCAGCATTGGCGCTTATCCGTCCTCAGGAGAGGGGGTCAGGGGGTGAGGCGTGGTTGCCTCACCTGTTAATTTATTCTACAATGGACGTATTCTCTTTAACGGTCAGGATCATGACAACGTATTCCAAAGACGACGCCCGCGCTCACATTGCCCACTTGGTTCAACAATTCAAGCAGCAAGAAGCCGCGCTCCTCAACGCCCAGGAGGCCCAGATCGAAAACAACTTCATTCGCCCGCTGTTTCGCTGCGTCAACTGGAACTAGGCGGCCCTTATCATGGACGAAATCAACGTCAGTACGCTCATCGCTAAAGGTGAAACCTCACACATTGAGTTCAAGCGTGAGATTGATCTGTCTGTGGCTCGAAGCAAGGCCGAGTTCGTCAAGGATATTGTTGCTTTAGCTAACTCAACCACAGACGTGAGTTACCTGCTTGTTGGCGTCGATAACAGCAAACTGATTGTCGGAATAAGGGATCTTCCCGACGAACAGATTCAGCAAGTCATTGCTACATACATTACGCCTCCCGTAAACGTCGTGTGCCAGATAGTTCCCATGTCTGTGGCGGGTCTATTGTCAGTGGGTGTATTGGAAGTCAGACCTACAGATAGGCCGCACCGAGTTTCCCGCCCCACCGAGCAGTTAAATCAACATGATGTATTTGTGCGACATGGTACCGTGGTCGTAAAAGCCAGTCCTGACGAAATCATCGCGATGCGCGCACAAGCTCAGCCCGGCGATAATAGTCGACAATACATTCGCGCGGCAGAAACACATGCTCGACTGGGAAACTTCGAAAACGCCATTAAGGCATATTCAAAAGCCATCGAAATAGCGCCGACCGCAGAATTATTCTTTGATCGAGGCCTCGTTTATGAAAGTTGCATGAAGGGTGCTGATAATCGACAAGGCCGTAAAGAATGGGCTAGCCTTGCATACAAAGACTTTAAGGATGCAGCAACACTTGCGAGGTCAAACGACTTAAAAATAACTGCTTACATTGCACGATGGCGCGTATACTACGACGCTGAAATACCTTATCGGAATACGAGCGAAATAGATGACATGTGGGAAGTCTATGAATGGTTGCAGGCCAATACGTCAGGTCGTGAACTTGGTGAGATACTCTATTTTGAGTTAGAAATGCTCGACAAAAACATGACCTTGTATGATCAGATCGATGCAGCCGCGAAACTCGATAGAATCATACAATTAGGTTATGACGAACCAGAAGCATTTGCATTAAGAGCGTATGCGCATCTATTAGATTCAAACCATGGGTTAGCATTGAATGACATCAATCGAGCAATAGAATCCACTGCTGATGCGAAGCAGCAGGCTCAGTTTCGCACCTTGCGAGCAGAAATCATCGCGACTGCGAGTTTGGAACACCAGTATCGCGAGGCGGCGAGTCATCTCAATTATCATGCTCGCTTTGAAGACGCTTATCAGGACCTATTGATTGCAAAGCAGTCAGGCCGAGTTTATGGTTACAAGGGTTTTGCATCGCATCTTATTGTGGAGATTCTTTACAGGTTGGTGCTGGCATACGTTGCCAATGACAATTCCTTTGATACCCATAACGACTACTTCTATAGAACTCTTGTTAGACAAGTGGCAAGTTGGCTTGGACACATTGAGACCAATCACCCCACTATTGCCTATACAGTAAGGCAAATCGTTGGCGAAGATTTTTGGCAGCAAAATTACTCTCGGTTGCATTAAACACTTTGTCGCCGGTGTTTATGGGGTGAAGCCTTATAGTTCGATAAAGAGAATAGTCGGCTTTACGGACGACAAGATCAAGATTGTGGAAGGGCGCGCCTAATGTCATTCTGAGCGCCGTAGGCGCGAAGAATCTAGACCCTTCGCTACGCTCAGGGCGACAGTGGGTGCGATGTCATTCTGAGCGCAGCGAAGAATCTGGCCGCGCAGCAAAGAATCCAGGCCCTTCGCCATGCTCACGCCCTATCAGCAAAGCGGGGGCGCGCTAGGCGGGGTGACAGTGGGTACGATGTCATTCTGAGCGCAGCGAAGAATCTCTCATGAAGACCTACTACGTGTACATCATGACCAACAAGTCGCGCACACTCTATACGGGTGTGACGAATAACCTTCGCCGCCGCGTTTACGAGCACCAACACAAACTCGTGCCTGGCTTTACCAGCAAGTACAACATCACTCAATTGGTTTACTTTGAGGAAACCACAGATGTTCGTTCGGCGATTGCACGCGAAAAGCAAATCAAGGGCTGGTTGCGCGCCAAGAAAATCACCTTGATTGAATCCATGAATCCTGCCTGGAAAGACCTGAGCACTGAATGGCTGGAAATAGACCCCACGCTACGGTCAGGGTGACCGTGGTGTGACGCCATTCGGAGCGCAGCGAAGAATCCAGCCGCGTGAGGTCTGCTTGACCGCCCTATGTGCCTGCTTGACTTCAAGCAACGCCCGAGCCGCATCAAGCAACGGCCGGGCAACATCAAGCGACTAGCGCGCAACATCAAGCGACTAGCGCGCAACGTCAAGCAAGCATAGCGTAACATCAAGCAACCTGCGAGTAACAGCCAGCAAGTCTCAAGTAATCTCAAGCAGTCATTGAGTAACGGTGCGCAGGCCCATGTACGCACATCAACCAGATCGGTTGATAAATTATTGCGAAAGGATTATGGAGCATGTCTACTCGACCAATGAAGTCCGCCGCCCAGCAGTTGAACGCCGCGCAACTGGCCATTGCCAACTCACTGGCCGACCCCGAAATCAAGGCCGCTGTGGCGCAGTTTGGCTATACCACGGCCAAATTAAACAAGGGCAAAGCCTTGTACGACGCGGCGCTGGCCGCCGTCAACGCGCAGAAATCGGGCAAGGGCGCGCAGAAAGACACCACCGCGCAGTTGAAGACCGCGCTGACGGACGCGCGCGACGCCTATCAAGCCCTGGCCAAGGTCGCGCGGGCGACCTTGAGCAAGGAAGAGCAGGCTAAATTGGGGTGGGGCAAAGAGCCGCGCGGCACGGCGGC
>JAGOBP010000647.1 GCA_017999195.1 Thermoflexales bacterium | reverse complement strand
CTGACGTTGGCCCTGTTGACTTTTCAAGGTACGTGGAATGCCTTTATGTGGCCGTTGTTGGTCCTGCGCACGCCCGAGGTCTTTACGCTGCCGATCGGCCTGCAATGGTTCCGCGGCCAGTATTTCACGCTGTATCCCATCGTGCTGGCCGGCTCGCTGTTCAACACCATTCCCATTCTGATTCTGTTCTTCGCGTTCCAAAAATATTTTGTACAGGGCATTGCCCAAACCGGCTCAAAAGAAGGCTAAATTGAGTCCGATGCGCCAACGGCCAACGGAGTTTGATACGATGTGGACCATTACTGAAGAGACATTCAAACCAGAGACACTGCATCACAAGGAAACGATCTTTACCATTGGCAACGGCTATCTCGCGACGCGCGGCGCGTTCGAGGAAGGGTATCCAGCCGATCGGCGCGCGACCTTCATTCACGGTGTGTTCGATTACGCCCCGATCGTGTTTACCGAACTCGTCAATGCGCCGGACTGGCTGCCGCTGAGCGTATTCGTCAACGGCGAACGCTTCTCGCTTACAACCGGACACATTGAAACTTTCGAGCAGCACCTGGACCTGCGCACGGGCGTGTTGACGCGCACCGTGCGCTGGCGCTCGCCGGCCGGTCACGTGGCGACGCTGGTTTTTGAGCGGTTTGCCTCATTAGCGGATGAGCACACGCTGTTGTTGCGGTGCAGCGTGACGCCCGAATTTGAGGGCACGCTGGAATTTCGTGCCGCGCTGAATGGTCGCCCCGAAAACGAACACGGCAACTTCTGGCTCACGCATCTCGATACGGTGCAACAGGGCGGCTTTGATCACACGGCGTTTCTACTGACGCAGACGCGCACGTCGAAGATCGATATTGCGCTGGCGATGCGCCTTGAACTCACGCACGGCGATCACGCGGCGAGCGATTACTGGGATGCCGACAGCACCCCGACGCGCGTGCTGCGCGTGGCCGCGCATGCCGACGCACCGGTCATCGTCGATAAATTCGTGGCCGTGTACACGTCGCGGGATGTGCCTGCCGATCAACTTCTGGCGACGACGCTCGCCAGTGTCCGTACCATTCCCGATTGGCCGACCGCGCTGAACGCGACGTCTGCCGCCTGGCAGATCGAATGGGACCGCACCGACGTGATCATCGAGGGCGACGACGAAGCGCAGCTCGCCATTCGCTTTAACTTGTTCCAGATGTTGATCGCCGCGCCCCGCCACGATGATCGGGTCAACATCGGCGCGAAGACGCTGTCGGGGTTTGGCTATAGCGGCCACGCGTTTTGGGATACGGAAATCTTCATGCTGCCGTTGTTCACGTACACCGCGCCGCACATCGCCCAGAAGTTGTTGACGTATCGCTGGCGCACCTTGCCCGCCGCGCGGCGCAAGGCCCAGGCCAACGGTTTTGAAGGCGCGCAGTTTGCGTGGGAAAGCGCGGATACCGGCGACGAAGTCACGCCCACCTGGGTGCCGCATTATGCCGACAAAACCAGGTTGATTCGCATCTGGACGGGCGACATCGAGATTCATATTTCGGCGGACATCGCCTATGCCGCCCATCAATACTGGCAAGCCACCGGCGATGATGCGTGGTTCATCGCGCAGGGCGCAGAGTTGATTTTGGACACGGCCAAATTTTGGGCCACGCGCGCCGAGTGGCAGCCCGATCGGGCCGGTGGCTCTTACGGGTACTCCGATGTGATCGGCCCCGATGAATATCACGAGCATGTCGATAACAACTTCTACACTAATCGCCTGGCGCAATGGAATTTGCAGACGGCGTTCAACGTGCTGGAGTGGCTTAAAAACAGGTCGTCCGACACGGCCCAACGCTTGATCGAGCAGCTGGATCTATCGGGGGCGCGATTGGCCAAGTGGCACGACGTGATCGACAAACTGTATTTGCCGGTGGCATCCTCCGGCCTGATCGAGCAATTTGACGGCTATTTCCAGCGACAGGACGTCGACCTCCTCACGCTGGAGCCGCGGACCCAATCGGTGCAAGAAATTTTCGGCATCGAAGGCGGCAACGGCCTGCAAGCCATCAAGCAGCCGGATGTGTTGATGCTGCAATATCTGTTGCGATCGGACTTTAGCGCTGCCGCCGTGCGGGTCAACTACGACTACTACGCGCCGCGCACCGATCACACCTTTGGCTCGTCGCTTGGCCCGTCGATTATGGCGATCATGGCCTGCGATGTCGGCGAACCCGAACACGCCTACGAGCACTTCATGCGCGCCGCCCGCGCCGACCTGCGCGATGTGCGCGGCAATGCGAGCGACGGCATTCACGCAGCGTCGGCCGCCGGGATATGGCAATCGATCGTCTTTGGTTTTGCCGGGCTGCGCTTCACCGCTGACGGTTGGCGCACTCAGCCGCAATTGCCCCAACATTGGACGCGGCTGGCCTTTAAGTTTTTCTGGCGCGGCCAGCCGGTCGTCATTGAATTAGGAGCGGCGTGATCAAATCAACGTTGATGCCTGAGAAACGGGCCGCGCAATTGAAGTGGCGATTGTGGCCGCGTTGGGTTGTCGCTACAGCCATGCCCGGCAGCCTAACTCGTTTGATCGGGTATGGCGTGAACGCCAATGTCGAAAACGGCGGACTCCCTGGCCTGTTGCTGCTGGGTGCGGCCCTCAGTTTGATCTGGACGATCATAGGT
>JAGOBP010000106.1 GCA_017999195.1 Thermoflexales bacterium | reverse complement strand
GTCGGGCGGTGCAACTTGGCCTAAGTCCTTTGACGGATAGCGAATTCGCCGCTTGACTTGTGATAGCGCCAAGTCTACAATTCCTGTACCGTGTAAAGGCCGGCTGCGCCGGGGCCTAAGGAGCCGCATGACTAGCAGTCCCCTGATGATCGTCATTATCTTACTGAGCATAGCCCTAGCCGGGCTGGTTGCGATCTTCTTTTTGCAGGTCGCCCGCCTGATGCGCCAGGCGCCGACTGCGCTGCCCGATCAAGCCACGCCCCAGACAACCCCGGATGCGTCTGCCCTCCAGACCATACAGTCATCCGATCGGCAATGGGTGTCCACCGAGTACGAACTAACCCGTCTGCCGGTTGACCTGCGTCTGGCGACATGGGCGGGCGCAGTGCCGCACGCCTTTGACGCCGATCTGCTGTTTGCGTTGGCTCCCGAACTGGGCGATCGAACGGAAGACACCTACGCGGAGATGCAAAAACTCTCCTTCGTTGAAGCCGCGCCCGATCAATTACACTGCATTCACGCGCCCACGCGCGCCGATATGCTGGCGCACCTGTGGCAAACTCAGCCGGCGGCGTATCGCACGTATGCGCAGCACGCGGCCCGCTATTACAGCCGGCGCTTGTTTTCAGAGCGCGGCGGTTGGCGCAGTGCGCTGGGTTCGATGCTGTATCGATACGTGCAGCCCATGAGCGCGCAGCCCGCGCTGCAAATCGAGTGGCTGTATCACCTGACCGTGGCCGATCCTGAAGCGGCCGTCACGGCGCTGCGTTTTCTGGCCAGCACCTGGACCGCCGAAGAGCGCTTCAACGATGTGGACTACCTGCTGCTGACGCTGGCCGAGCAGGTGGATGCGGGCCGCGCCAGCGAACATCTGAAGGCGACCATCCACTACTTTAAGGCGCAAGCTGAGCGCCGCGCCAAGCGGTTGCGCGAGGCCCTGGCGGACCTGGAATTGGCCCGCCGTCACGCCGGTTCCGATGTGCAATTGACCAACGAGTCGTTGGCCGCCATCGGCCAAGTGGTCGATGAAATCAATCACAGCCAGGCGGTGCCGCGCCACGAGGCCGGTACGTGGGCCGCCTATCGCGTGTGGGCCGATCGGATTGGCACCGTGCGCCGTCAATGGCGCTGGCGCGATGCGCTGCAACAACTCGATCGGCGCGATGAAGCGATGAAGCATCATCAAGAATTGTTGCGGGTTTATAGTGCGGCCCACAATGCGCTGGGCGAAGCGCATACGTCGCGCGTGATGGGCGATGAATATTTGCTGCGCGATCGGCCGCTGGAGGCCCTGAACTGGTATGAGACCGCCTTGCGCTTGTATCGCCGGGCGGGCAGCAATTTCGATGAAGCCGCCACCGAACAGGCGCTGGGCGACGTGTATCACATGCTGGCGCGTTACTCGGAAGCCTTGACGCACTATGATGTGGCGCTGGCGAAATATCGGGTGCTGCGCGCGCCGCTGGCCGAAGCGGATGTGTTGAAGGCCCGGGGCGATGTGGAATTGGCGCTGGTGTATTTATCGAACACGCACGCCACACGCGCACTCGATCAGTATGACGAGGCCCGCACGATCTATCACGAGCAGGGCGCAGAACTGAGCGAAGCGGCGGTGTTGACGGCGATGGGCAATACGCTGGCCGTTAGCGGCCGCGCGACCACGGCGCAAGCCCGCTTTGAAGGCGCGCGCGAGATATATGCCCGCTTGCACGATAGGTTGGGCGAGGCGAATGTGTGCTTAGCCAGCGGCGATCAACTGCGGCTGATGGGCCGTCACGACGACGCGCAAACCGACTATCGGCGCGCGCTCCAGTTGTTCCGCCGCAGCCGCGATCGGGTGGGCGAAGCGAACGCGCAATTGGCGCTGGGCCAGGCGGCCAGCCTGCAAGGCCGGGGTGATGAGGCGATCCATCAATACACGGCCGCGCTGGATGGTTATCGGGCTGTGAATGCGGACCTGGGCGAGGCACATGCCCTGGCCGCGTTGGGCTATGAATACCGGCGCACGCATCATCTGGACGCGGCTCAGGCGCAGTTTGAAGCCGCCCGCCGACTGTACACCAATTTAAGCCAGTCGCGCGGTGAAGGCGACATGCATCTGGTGATCGGTCAGTTAGCCGAACTGGCCGGTCGGTCTGATGACGCGACCGCGCAATTCGATCAGGCTTTGAGTTGTTATGAGCGGCTGCAATATCTGCCCGGCCAGGCTGCGGTGTGGCAGGCGCGCGGCGAGCAGAGTTTGACGGCGGGCTATGCGGCGGCGGCCGAATCTCAACTGACGACCGCTTTGAATTTGTATGAGCAAGTGTCTGATACCGCCGCGCAGGCGATGGTCACGACGTTGTTGGCCGAGGTGCAGATCGCGCTTAAACAGCGCGGCGCGGCCATTTCCGCCTATCAACAGGCCATTGATTTGTCCGCGCGCTTGTTGCCCGCGCAGCGCGAGGCCGACGGTTTGCGCGGCTGGCAGGCCCTGGCCGACGAGGATTTTCAACCGGCGCTGCCGCATTTTGCCGCCGCCGCAGGCACTGACGAGCAGGTGTTGTGGCAGGTGGGGCTGGGGCTGGCGAAGTTTGCGCTGGGGCAGACCGATGCCGCGCGGGCGATACTGGCTCCTGCGTGGCAGCGGGCCAATCCGCCAGAGCGTGCGGCGGCGCGCCGGTGGCTGGCCTACGTGCAGTGGCTAAAGCCCGATCTGGTGTTGCCGCCTGATGAATTGGGGTTGCGGGGCTAACCCAATATTTGCGGGAACCAGCTGGTCACGATCAACATCACCGTCAGGCCAATCAAGATCACCACCGTGACCCACGCGATGATGTTGAACACGCGCCCGTTGACGTATTTGCCCATTTGCCGTTTGTCATTGATCAGGCGCAGCATCACGATCAAAATCACGGGCAGCAGCACGCCGTTCAACGTCTGGCTGGACAGCATGGCATCGATCAGCGACGGGATGGGCAATAGGATGATGCCCGCGCCAACCACAATCAACGCCGTGTAGATGCTGAAGAACACCTTCGCTTCTTTGAAACTCCGATTGATCCCCATCTCCCAACCGAACGCCTCGCACACCACGTAAGCGGTCGAAAGCGGCAAAATTGCGGCCGAAAACACCGAGGCATTTAACAGCCCGATCGCGAAGAGAATCTCGGCGTACGGTCCGGCTAGGGGCAGCAGTGCCAGCGCGGCATCTTTGGCCGAGGTCACTTCCACGCCGTTGACGTTCAGCGTCGCCGCGCAAGCGATGGTGATAAAGCCCGCCACCACGACGGCAAACAACGACCCGATGATCACGTCGATGCGTTCATAGGCAAACTCAGTGATCTTCAAGCCCTTGTCTACAATCGACGCTTGCTGATAGAACTGCATCCACGGCGCAATGGTCGTGCCGATGATGGTCACGAAGATCGTCACATAACCCACCTCCAGATGGAAGGAGGGCGTGACAAAGGCCTGCCCCACCGCTTCCCACGGCGGATTGGCCAATATCCCGGAGGCGACATAGGTGAGATAGATCGCGCTGGCGACGAGGAAGATGCGCTCCACGCGCTGATAGTTGCCCTTCACGATCAACAACCACACGCCCACCGCCGCGATCGGCACAGAAATGTATTTGCTGACGCCGAAGATTTCCATGCTGGCGGCCACGCCCGCGAACTCGCTGACAGTGTTGGCCAGGTTGGCGATCAACATCAGGCCGATGATGACGGTGGTCCACTTCACGCCGAAGCGTTCGCGGATCAGATCGGCCAGGCCCTTGCCCGTGACGATGCCCAGCCGCGCGCTCATCTCTTGCACGATGATCAGGGCCAAAGCCACCAGCGGCAACATCCAGAGCAGACTGTAACCGTACTTCGCACCCGCGACAGAATACGTGGTAATGCCGCCCGCGTCGTTATCGACGTTGGCCGTAATGATGCCGGGGCCGATCACGGCGAAGAGCAAGCCAAGGCGAGTGAGGATGGGGCGTAGGCGTCGTTTCATAGTTGGGAGTGGGGAGCAGGGATCGGGGATGAGGGATCAGTTAATCTGCACCCTCATCCCTCGTCCCTAATCCCTGATTACCGGTATAACCTTGGCAAGCGCTTCTTCCACGCCGTCGGAATGATCTTGTCCAGCGCATCGTCGGACGTGACGATGCCGTGCAAGCGATGTTGATCATCGACGACGGGCACGGCCAGCAGATTGTACTTGGACACGGCCTGCGCCACATCGTCCTGACTGTCCGTCAAATTCACGCTGACCACACGGTGATGCATAAACTGCGCGATGGGTGTTTCCGGCTTGTTGATCACGAGTTCGCGCAAAGAGAACACGCCGATGAGCTTGTCATCCTTGTCGCGCACGTAAACGTAGTAGATCGTTTCGGCTTCATCGGCGCGACGGCGCAGCTCTTCAATGGCTTCACCCGCCGTGAGGTCGGGCTGTACCGAAACGTACTCGGTCGTCATCAAGCCGCCCGCCGTGTCGAAGGGATAGGCCAGCAGCTTGCGCACATCGGCGGCCTCGTCCTTCTCCATCAGGTTCAGGATGTCCTCGCTGCGCTCATCCGATAGCTCGTGCAGCAGGTCAGCCGCCTCATCCGGCGACATTTCTTCCAGCACATCGGCCACGCGCTCGTCGGGCATAGTTTCGACCAGGCTGGCCTGGAATTCCGGCTCCACCTCTTCCAGCGCTTCGGCCACGGTCGCTACGTCGAGCGAGGCCAGGAACTTGTCGCTTTCCGAGCGGGTCAAGTCACTGATGATCTCGGCCAAGTCGGCGGGGTGCAGATCGTGGAGTTTGTCACTGGGCACGCGCAGGCGCATGGGTTGATCGGTGGCGAGCAGTTCCACTTCGTCCCACGAAATGATGCCGGGCTGCACGCGGCGATTCAATCGTCCCGCCAGACGCTGCGCCACTTTCGCCATGCCCAGTCGCCGCATTAATCCCAGCCCGCCGATGTCTACATTGGCGACGTAGAATTGGCCGTTGACGCGCGTGATCTCCAGATCGTTGACGCGCACCACCCGCATGCCGTTGGTGTCGATGATCTGCTTGTCCAACACATCGCGCGCCAGCCAGACATCGCGTTCGCTGGGCTGGTACGGCTCGATCGAATTGAGGTGTTTGTTCAGGGGGATCGCGGGCGCGATCAAGACGGCGACATCGGCCAGGGGCACGATCAGGCTGCCGCCGGAGCGTTTGATCACAATGGCGGCGATCTGCGGATGGGGCAGATCACTTTTGAGTATGGCGATGACATCATCCAACACACCGATGCGTTCGCCGTCTACGTCGGCCACCGATCGGCCCAGCAACTCACTGAGAAACGCCATGCCCCACCTCCAAAATGCGCTGCCTGCCACCGGGAGTCTGCATGACGCGATTCGGACTCCCGTTGCATCCTAGCACCGATGATCAGTGGTGTCAATGCATTTTGAGCCTATATTTCAGCGCGGATTATCAGGTGTGGTATAGTTGCCGCGATCTCATTTCATAGGACGTTTGGCATGCCCAAGAGTTATCTCATCGATATGGACGGCGTGATTGTGCGGGGCAGTGAGTTGATCCCCGGAGCCGATCGATTTCTGGCGCGACTGCACGCGCGCGGTATCAAGTTTTTGATCTTGACCAACAATCCCATGTACACCCCGATCGATCTCCTGCACCGTTTGCAGCGTATCGGCGTTAATCTCACGACCGATCATCTGTACACGTCGGCGATGGCGACGGCGCATTTTCTGAGCCAGCAAAAGCCCAATGGCACCGCCTTTGTCATCGGTGAAAGCGGCCTGACGCAAGCGCTGCACGAAGTCGGCTACGTGCTGACGGATCACGCGCCCGATTACGTGGTGGTGGGCGAAACGACTTCGCTGAGTTACGAGCGCCTGACGCAAGCCGTGCGCCTGGTGATGGACGGCGCGCGCTTGATCGCCACCAATCCCGATCCCAGCGGGCCGGGCGAGGGCGGTCTGGTGCCCGCCTGCGGCGCGATTGCCGCCTTCCTCGAATCGGCCACGGGCGTTACGCCGTACTTTGTGGGCAAGCCTAATGCGTTGATGATGCGCAATGCTTTGCGCTTTTTGAACGAGCATTCGGAGAACGCGATCATGGTGGGCGATCGTATGGACACCGATGTGCGTGTGGGCACCGAGGCGGGTCTGGAGACGGTGCTGGTCTTGACGGGCTACACGCAGCGCGAGATGGTGGCGCGCTATCCGTATCAACCCACGCGGATTGTGGATTCCGTGGCCGACTTGGAGACTGAGTGACGGAGGGACAGAGAGAATCTCTCTCCATCGCTCAGTCTCGCTGTCCTTTTTTCTGGCGTTTTTCGATATGACCTATGGCCGCTAAAAACACTCCGTTTATTGCGCTCAGATACCGCGACTTCCGCTTATTGTGGTTTGGGCAACTCGTCTCACAGGCCGGGTCGGCCATGCAAACGCTGGCCGTGAACTGGCACATCTCTGTCCTGACCAATTACGATCCGCTAGCGCTGGGCATCGTGGGTCTGTCGCGCGTGCTGCCCATCATCGTCTTCTCGCTGATCGGCGGGGCCACGGCCGATGCACGCGATCGGCGCAAAGTAATGATCGTCACGCAAACGGCGATGGCGTTGTTAGCCGCCATTTTGGGCTTGATCACGGACGCGGGCAATCGTATGGTGTGGCCAATTTATGTGATCAATGCGCTGGCGGCCAGCGCGTGGGCGTTTGACAATCCCGCGCGCCAGTCGCTGATTCCCAGTCTTGTGAAGCGCGAACATCTGACCAATGCGATGAGCCTGAATCAGATCATGTTCCAGACCGCGACGATTGTCGGGCCGACGTTGGCGGGCTTGATTATCGGGGCGCGCAGCGGCAACGCTGGTACCGATTACAATCCACATGCCATCTCGATCGTGTACTGGATCAACGCCGGCTCGTTTTTGGCCGTGATCGGCGCGCTGTTCGTCATGCGGCCCACGCCCGTTGAAGGCAAACGCAAAGTCACGGCCGGGTCGGTGAGCGAGGGGCTGCGCTTTGTGCGCGGCCAGCCCATCATCTGGTCCACGATGCTGCTGGACTTCTTCGCCACGTTTTTCTCGTCGGCTAATCAACTGCTGCCGATCTTTGCCGAGAAGATTCTGCGCGTGGGGGCGACGGGCTTTGGCATTTTGTCCGCAGCTCCGGCCGTGGGCGCATTATTGGGCGGCAGCGTGATGAGTTTGCTCAGCCGTGTGCGTCGACCGGGCGCGTTGATTCTGGTCTCGGTGGCGGTGTTTGGCATGGCCACCGTGATCTTCGGCGTGTCGAATTCGTTCGGGGTGTCGCTGATCTTTCTCGGCTTGACGGGCACCGCCGACGCCGTCAGCACCATCTTGCGCGCGACGATCCGTCAACTGGTCACGCCCGATCACATGCGCGGACGCATGACGTCGATCAACATGATCTTCTTCATGGGCGGGCCACAGTTAGGCGAACTGGAAGCGGGGGTGGTGGCGGCGCTCATCGGCGCACCACTCAGCGTGGTGACGGGCGGCCTGGGTGGCCTGATCGCCGTGGCTTTGATCGCATGGAAAGTGCCGCTGCTGCGCCAGTATGACGAGGATGATCTGAAGCGGGCGGGGGAACAACTGGCGAATGAGTCGCTGGTTGTGGCAACAGGCCAATGACACGCTGACAAGATGATCTTGCATTAAGCGATCATCTTGTCAGCCCTTCATCTTGTCAGCATGTCAGAGTAATTCGGGCAGCGCCGGAATCTCGATCGCATCCGTGGCCGATCGGTGTTCCAGTGTCGTGCGCAGGAAGTGCTTGAATTCAAGGTGAATCGGCTCTTCCCACGCGGGCCAGCGATCGAGCTTGTCGCGCAGCGCGGCCAGGCAGGCCAGATACAAGTGCAGCGGATCGGCTTTGGCCAGCCGGTGATCGAAACCATCGTCATGCGTGCGCGCGGCGGCGCGGCGTTCGGCAAACAAAATCTCGGCCTCTTCGCCCAGCAGCACTTCCAGCGTGTCGCGCTGACGCGAGTGCTCCAGAATGGGCGCGGGCGATGTGAAGTGGCAGACGGTGCGGTGTACATTCGAATCGATGTGCAATGTGCCGCCAAACGTAAACGCCGTGACTTGCTTGCCTTTGCGATCTTCCAGGACGATGTGGCCGGCGCAGACCCGGTAGGGCGCTTCCAGCACCCACGGATGATGGATGCGCAGGGTGGCGACATCACCGCCAATCGCGGCGACGGTACAGACCGCCACTTCAGGATCAAAGTGTTGTTCGGTGGGCGCCGGACGAATGACGACGGTGAGTTGCGCGTGCCCGATGTCATGCGGCTCGGCGGCGGGCAAAAAACAATACCCCAACTCTTCGGCATCAATAACCAACTCTTTTGGCTCGATCATGGCGACCTCCTTTCACTTATACAATAGAGCTAATTTGAGCGCCTGACAAG
Organism: Thermoflexales bacterium; assembly: GCA_017999195.1. GTDB lineage: Bacteria > Chloroflexota > Anaerolineae > Fen-1058 > Fen-1058 > JAGOBP01. The sequence continues at coordinate 1,347 of JAGOBP010000106.1, read as the reverse complement.
ACCCATGGACACTCCCGATTTAGCCATCAACTCACACTTGCGCCTGCCATTGGCCGAACTGCGCTATCGCTTTGTGCGCAGCAGCGGGCCGGGCGGCCAGCATGTCAACAAGGCCGAAACGCAGGTCGAATTGACCTTCGACGTGGCACATTCGCCCAGCCTCAGCGACGTACAGCGGCAGCGCGTCTTGAGCAAACTGAAGAATCTCATCGACGCCGAGGGTGTGCTGCATTTGACCGCGCAATCCGAGCGGAGCCAGCTGCGCAATCGCGAGGCGGTGACCGAGCGTTTTCGGGCGCTGCTGGTGGCGGCGCTGCACGTGCCTAAAACGCGCCGTCCCACCAAACCGAGCGCGGCGGCCAAAGAACGCCGCATTGCCAGCAAGAAACGGCGTGGACAGGCCAAGCAGAATCGCCAGATTCGGCCTGATGATTGAAGCGGAGTGCGTGGTGCGTGGTGCGTGACAAGGGTTTCACGCATCACGTACCACGCATCACGCACGTTAAACCATGTTCGATCGTATCGACCTTCTCACCCGCTTCGCGTGGCTCAGACAGATCAACCAGCCGATGATCATCGGCAACGATCTGGATGCGCTGTTGTCCGCGCAATTCCTGCACGATTATTTGGGCTGGACGATTGCGGGTTTCTACAACTACACCACGCTTTATCACGATCCGCACATCAACCCGCTCGATTGTACCTGGGTCGATCTGGATATTCATCACCCGCTCATCGGCTCGATCGGCCATCACATTTTGCGGCCTGCCCCCACCGATCAGATTCCCGATCACCAATTGACCGTCAACCCCAATTTGCTGCGCGGTATCGATCAGGTTGATTTCACGCACAAGTATCCGCTGGGCACGATTCACTTCCTGTTGTGGCTGCACGATCAGCGCTTGCCGAAGAAGCGCGCGGCGACGTTGCTGCTGTGGCTGGCCGACTCCGCGTGGATCAACACGCAGTACTATCGGTCCAATGTGAAGGCGTGGTTGATGAACTGGCTGCCCGTGCCGGAGTTGATCGCGACGTTTGATGAAACCAACACAGGCGACTTCGAAGAGGAGATGCGCGATCAAATCTTAAGCGTGATCGATATTGCCCAACTCGCCGAGGCCGATAACATTCAGCGCCGCTCGAAGTTTCTCGGCCTGGGCGGCCATCAGTGCGTGTGGAATAAGCCCGATGAATTGATCAAAGTCCGGCGCGTGACGGACTTGATCGAGCGCAAACTGGGCTGGAAAAAGCCTAAATTCCCCGCCCAATGGGCCGCCGTCGCGGGCCAGCGTCGATCGGGTGTGTTGCCGGACCTCATATCGCGGCATGGCTCATTCGATGCGTTCT
>JAGOBP010000105.1 GCA_017999195.1 Thermoflexales bacterium | reverse complement strand
GATGTGGAGCACCTTCGATTTTGACGGCTGGACCGGTCCCGATTGGAAGTGGACGCCTCACACGTTTTACGCGCTGTGGAAGTACGCGCAGACCTTTGGCAATGCCGCGTCGATTTTCAACGCGTGCAAAGACCGGCTCTGGACGCCGCCCGCCGACTCGATCCTGGCCGCTTATCCCTTCGCGCACAATGCGTGGATCGCGGGTTATACGGGTTATCTTGAATTGCAGAAATTGGCGGGGCAGGCTGAAGATGCCACAAAGCGCGCTACATTGAATCGATTGTTGGCCTTGCGCGCGAGCAACTTCGCCAAGGATAATCCGTGGGGGCCGGACGGTTACAACGACGGCCAGATTCTCAGCGTGGCGCGCAACTTCATGTACATGACGCCGGAACTGGGCGCGTATTTGCGCGCCAATGCGCTGGCGAAAGTGCAAGCGGCTTTCAATGAATACAAAGATGTCGCGCCGTACTGGTTTGTGACCAAATTCGAGGCGACGTACAGTGAAGGTGCGATGCAGCCCATCTTCGATTACAGCGCGTTGTTTGCGGCCAAAGCCATGATCTTCCAGCATTCGCGTGAAGAGTTGGCGCGCTATCTGGATGTGCCCGCCTTTGCGCGCGGCGATCTGGCTTACCTTTACAATTTGATCTTAACCCTTCAGGCTTCGCCTGCACCGTAAATCGATACAGTCAATGAGGAGTCAGGCACGCTTCGCGCCAGACGCGGGTTTGAATCTGGATCCGGCATCTGGGGATGCCTGACTCCTCATGATTATCGGGGGAATATATGTTTCAACGCCTGTGCCTGTTAATCATTTGTCTCAGCCTGTTGGGCGGCGTGGGTCAATCGGTTGGAGCCGGGCCGCAGGCTTTGTCACCGTTGCGGCGAGTGAACATTCCGTATGCGACGACGGCTGAAGACTTGCAATTCGCGGAAACGGCCATCTTCTGGCTAGGCCGCGTGACGTACACTGAAAACTATGCGGACGTGCGCATGGCTTATACGTCCACTGATTTGTATGTGCGCGTTCAAATCTTCGATCGGCGCATGTGGTTCAACGAAGACCCCGCTTCATCGCCCTTGACCAACTGGGACTCTGTCTCGCTCTATCTGGACAAAGACGGCAACACAGGCAGCGTGCCGGATGCCAGTTCGTATCGCTTCGATGCGCAGTTTTCGGGGTGGGGGCCGCGCACCGATTGGCAGGCGGCCTATCGCGGGCAGTCGGGCAATTGGGCGCTGGTGAATCAGCCGTTTGTGACCTACAACGAACTGAAGTGGGAAAACGCCACCGAGGGCGGCGCGAATAACGATCAAAACAATCGCGGCTGGTGGCTGGAGTATTGGCTGCCGTGGGCGGCACTGAATCTATCTGGCCCGCCCGCGACCGGATCGCAGTGGGGGCTGGGGGTCGCCGTGCACGATCGGGATGTGGGCACAGGTGCGATGACTGCCGATCAGATTTGGCCGGAGTCGCTGCAATCACTTCAACCGTCGACGTGGGGGCAAGTGCGTTTCGGGCAACCGGCTTACTCGCCGCCGATGAATCTGCCGCGCGACACCGTAACCATTCGCCAGGGGCTGAACGGCGCACAAGTGATCGACGGGACGGTGGGCGGCGATACGTTGTGCGGCGCGGGCAGTTCCCCCGATTTTTTCGCGGGTTGGGGCGCGCTGACGTATCCGCATGTTCTGCGCTTTAACGTGCAAAATCAAAGTGATGTTTCCGATTGGCCGTGCTATTCCAAATACTATGTGACCTTTCCGTTAGGCAGTGTGCCCGCCAATAAGATCATCGTCTCGGCGACGTTGACCCTGGCTCAAATGGGCAATGCGGGCGGCGGTGCCTGGGGTGATCCAGTGCCATCGTACATTCAGGTCTTCACCATCGATCAAGACTGGAACGAAGACACCTTGAGTTGGAATAACGCGCCGCGTGCGCGCGAAAACATCGTTGGCACGTGGGTCGATCCGTTGGCGACGGAGCCGGGACCGTTGGGTGTGCCGCGTCAGTGGACGATCAGTCGTGCGGTGGCTGAAGCGTATGCAGCGGGCGTGCCGCTGCGTCTGGCGGTGTACTCGGCCGATGAGGCGTATCACAGCGGGCGATATTTTATCTCATCTGACGCCGATGATTTCTCGGCTGTGGCGCGGCCGACCTTGCAGGTCAAGTGGGGCGATCGGGCGGGCGAGATCAAGAAATCGGTGCAGCCCACGCAGGCGCAAGTCAGCGAGCGCGTGACGTATACGCTATCGCTGATTGGTACGGGCAGCGCGTTGACGTTGACGGATAATTTGCCTGCGGGCGTGAGCGCGCCGGGCGTGATCCAAACGATCGGCGGCGGGGCGGCGGCGTATAATTCGCCGGCGCATCGGGTGACGTGGACAGGCGCACCCGCCACGGGCAGTGCGGTGACGCTGACGTTTCCGGTGACGGTGTTAGCCGGAAGTTCGGTGGCGATCACCAATGTGGCGTCACTTGCCACAGGTTCAGCGGGGACCCTCACGGCGACGGCCATGCTGATAGCGAATGGTGTGTCGGTGTGGTTGCCGGTCGTTGTGCGATAGGCGAAATAGCCATCCACGAAGTACACGAAGACCACGAAAAAAGCCTGAAAACTGAGTGCTTCTTCGTGGATCAAAGCATCAATCAAACGGGCAGTCCGTATTTTGCGGACTGCCCGTTATTGTCGATCAAATTGGCTTACGCGCTCTTGCGCGGACTGGGACGCGGCTCTTGAGGTTTGGTTCGGTCTGCCTTATCAGCCTTGGTGGTTGAACCGTTGCGCTCGCGCATTCGACCCAGCAGGGCGGGCACTTGGGCCTTGCGCCGCGGCTCGGTGTCTTGTGCGTAATAGTAAATATACTCTTGTTCCTGCTGGTGAATGCGATTGATCACGACGCCCAGAATTGACGCGCCCACCGCATCCAGATTTTCCTTGCTGCGGCGCAACTTGGCGCGACGCGTGTGACCCGCATCGACGACGAGCAGCGCGCCATCCAGCCGCGAGGCCAGCACGCTGGCATCGGACACGGCCATCACGGGCGGGCTGTCGAAGATCACCAACTCGGCCTGCTGTTTCAGCGCGTCGATCAAATAGCCCATGCGCTTGGAGCCGAGCAATTCCGACGGATTGGGCGGAATGGGGCCGGACGTAATGACTTTGAGGTTTTCAACCGCCGTATCCTGCATCACATCGGCCAGGTTGATGTTGGCGTCCAACAGGATCGTCGTCAGCCCGGCCTGATTGCTCAACTCGAAGATATGATGTTGCACCGGCCGCCGCAGATCGGCATCGACCAGCACCACGCGCTTGCCCGCTTGCGCCAACACTACGGCCAGGTTGGCGGTAGAAACGCTCTTGCCCTCTTCGGGATTGGGGCTGGTGATCATCAAAGTGTGCAGCGGTCGATCGACCACGCTGAATTGCAGATTGGTGCGCACCATGCGATACGCTTCGGCGATGGGTGAGCGGGGTTGGTGCAACGTGATGATTTTCTCGCCATAGGCTTCGCCGCTGATGCGGGGCACGCCGCCCAACGTCGCCAACTCGGTCAACTGCCGCACGTCATCGGGCGTCTTCACCGTGTCGTCCAGATATTCCAGCAAGAAGGCCGCGCCGCCGGACAACATCAGGCCAATCGCCGCCGCGATGATCACACTCGTCATCGCGCCCGCGCCGACTGGATTGCTGGACGATTGCGCCGGTTCGACCACGCTCAAGAAGTTCGTGCTGCCTTGTTGCAGGCTCGCGGATAAGCCCGCATACGTCGACTGCCAGCTGGATACTTGTGCCCGCAGCGAATCCTGCCGCGTGCGCGCATCTTGAATCTGCCGGGCACTGGTCGCCTTCGCGATCACATCGTCGAGTTGGCGAATCTCTTCTTGACTGCGCTTGATATTGTCCTTCAGGTCCGTCAACTGGGCTTGAATAAATTGCCGGTCTTCATCGTTCTGAATGTCCGCTCCGGCCGGGCTTTGCTTGATCAGTTGGCGCACGATCTCGTCGGCCAGCACTTTGGCGCGCTGCGGATCCGTGTCCAGAATGGCGATCTCGATCAACTGGGTGCCGGGCACTACCCGGCTGGACACCATGTTTTGCAGCGTGCCCCAGTCCCAGTCCAGACCCAGTTCATCCAGCGTGCCGCGCAGCACCGGCTCGCGCCGCACCAGGTCGCCGTAACTTTGGGCCAACGATTGAACCGTGTAAAATTCCGTCGCATTGGGGTTGGGGTTCGACAGCGCCTGACCGACCATCAGCGTGGTCCGGGCTTGATACTGGCGCGGCGTGGATAAAGTGCCCAAAAAGGCGGCCACCCCGGCCAGCACCGTCGCGGCCGCAATCAGCCACCACCACTTGCGCAACACGTTAAAATATTGACGTAGTTCCATAAGTCAGCCCTTCTCTGCTTTGTCCCTTGAATCTAAGGCTCCCGCTGAAAAAATCCAAAGCCTCACGCAAAGTTGCAAAGCCGCTAAGAATTCTCAAGACGCTGCCACAGAGTATCGAATCTCCGCTGCAAAAACTTGAGACTCTCCTTTGCATCTTTGCGGCTTTGCGTGAGATTGTAGTTCTTTCAGGGGAATCATCTAATCAATCGGGTGTGGCTAATCTTAGTTGGCCGCTCATCGAATGAATTCGATGGCTGATAAGGCAAACGTGTTGAAACACGTTTCAACGTGTTTTTGTTATCAGAGGCGAATTCATTCGCCCAACCGGATTTAGCCACACCCTAATCAATCATACCAGATTCTGGGCCGTGCTATCAATCAAATCCGTGCTTCTTCAGGCCGTCTTGCGTGCCCGCCACCGGTTAATCACGCTCGCCATGGCCAGTGCCGCCAGCGGCAGCGCCACCGCATCCACCGGCAAACGATAGCGCGGCATCGCCCACGTAAAGACGTGCAGCACCGAATACACCAGCATAAACAGGCTGATCAATGCCAATGGCGATTGCGAGAACGCGCGCCAGCCGCCCGCCGATCGGATTCCGCCATGCCGAAAAGCCAGCCATAGGCCGATCAATATGAACGGCAACAATACCCCGATCGATCCCACGCGCCCGACGTTATTCAGCAGCGACGTGTCCGGCGTGGGCCAGAATTCAAAGTAATCCACTACGCGGCTCATCGACAGCGCCAAATAGCGGCCCGGTTCGGCCAGCACAAAGCCGATCCCGCGCGCCATCAGTTCCTTATCCAACTGCGCTTCATTCAAGCCGACCAATTCCGGCGGGACAGGCGCGGCGTCAAATTCGCGGAACTCTGTGCCGTGCATGGGATGCTGCGCGGAGAACATCGCGTAACCGGCGTTGGAGTTCAGGAGCAGGAATTGTCCAAATGCCGCATAATTGCGAATAGTAAACGGCGCGATCGAAAGCACCAACACCGCGATCGCCACCACGCCCGATCGGATGGTGCGGCCCAACGTCTTGCGCTGCCAGCCCGTCCACACCAGCCACACGATCAACACGGCCGCCCACGGCAAAATCGATTGGCGCAGCAGCGTGGTGACGCTTAAGCTAATGCCCAGCAACAAGCCGTGTTTCAGGCTCGGCGTTTCCGCCAAGTTCAGCGCATTGATCAACAGCCACAACAAACCGGAAATATAAAACGTCTCCGTCATCAAGGTGGCCGCGTAGAGGATGAAATAAAAATAGACCGCCGCGAGGCCCGCGCTGATCAAGGCCAGGCGTTCGTCGTTCAAGCCGTACTTGCTCAACTGGCTGGCCGCCGGATTCAGCGGCGAGGCGCGATACACGCGCTTCGCAAACAGATACACCATCAACGGCAACAATATCCCGCCCAAGATGGCCTGCACCAGTCGCGCTGCCAGCGGATGCGGCCCGAAAATCGTATAAACCGCCGCGATAAAGAACGAATACAAGAACGACCAATGCGCGGTGGGCGCTTCCGGCTGTGTAAACGGATACCAGCCCCGATCGAAACTGAAGCCGTGCCCGGTGATCAGTCGTTCGCCCAGCGCGTGATACGAGCGTTGATCCGTCAGCAACGGCGGATTATCGACGATGTCGCCCAGATACAAGGCTACGGCCACGCGCGCCACGACCGACAAAAATAAAATGGCAATCAGGGTTCGATTGAGTTTAGGTTTCATTGCTTACATTTGGAAGTTGCCATCGATTGAAAATCGACGGCAATCGATGGGAAGCCCGCGTCGCGGGCTTGGTATTCATTAGTCGTTGGCTTACAGCCGATGGCGACTATCCGTAAACTTCATCCCACGCGCGATAGGTGGTGCGCCAATCGTACTTCGCTTCGATCCACGCGCGGCCATTGCGCCGCAACTGCGTTGCCAATGTCGCATCACCTAGCACGCGATTCACCGCTTGCGCCAACTCGTCGGCGGTGTCCGCCAGCAGAATGTTCTCGCCCTCACGCACGGCGATGCCTTCCGCGCCGATGCGAGTCGAGACGATGGGCAAACTCCAGCACCACGTATCGAGGATTTTAACACGCATTCCGCCGCCTGCGCGTAACGGTACGATAAACGCGGCGGTCTCGGCCAACACTGCTTGCACATCGGGCACAAAGCCCAGTACTTCGATGCCGTCCACGCCGTTCATGTCCGTCAACATGGGCGGCGGATTTTTGCCCACGATGGTCAGTCGGGCCTCGGGAAACTTCGCGCGCACTTGCGGCCACGCCTCGCGCGCGAACCACGCCACGCCTTCGGCATTGGGCGGCCAGAACATCACGCCCAGCGCCGTGACGCGGAAGGGCTGATCGACCGGCGGGATCGCCGCTTTATCGATCGGGTCACTACAGATCGGAATGGTGCTGAATTTATTCGGATCAATCTTCACGCGAAAACGATCGAACTGAGGTTCAAGCGCGTGTTTATCGTCATCGGTGACAAACACCACCCGATCAAACTGGGCGCACAACTGCGCTTCGTACTTCGCCAGCGCCTGCGTTTCACGCTGCAAAACAAGGCGTTTGATGAAGTTCGGCTCGTTGTCGGCCAGGCGTTGCGTGACCAGGTACATGGCATTGTGCAGATCGAGCACGCGCCGTACGTTGGGGACGCCTAACGCATACTGCGCCATCGCCACTTGATCGGCATGTACGACATCAAAATGCTCGCTCGCCGTCAGGCGAGCGAGCAAGTGTTGCATGGCTGGGATCTCATCGCGCACGATGACGATCGGTTGGCCGGTCGCCAGTGCTTTGAGACCGGCCCGGATGTCGCGCCCGCGTGAGCGCGTCATCGGGACGGTGTGAACGGCTTTGCAAAAGGTCTGCAAGTGCTGCACGTGCTCGGCGCGATCATCAGGCCGCACAAAGGACACCAGGGTCACTTCGTGGTGCTGGCTTAGATAGCGCAGCACATAGTATTGCCGCACTTTTGCGCCGGTGCTTAGCGGATACGGCAGCACCTGCGTCAGGTACAGAATGCGCGCCAAGATTACTGGCCCTTGCCCAGAATCATCACCGGCAGCGTCTGCAAGACGATGCGCAGGTCCAGCAGGATGTTGGCGTGCTTCACGTAGTACAGATCGTACTCCAACTTCACATGCGAATCTTCATTGGTGCTGCCATAACCGTAGCTAATCTGCGCCCAGCCCGTGATACCCGGCTTGACGGCGTGTCGTGCGCGATAGAAGGGCAGCAGCAGCGACAGCGCATTGACGAACTCCGGTCGCTCCGGGCGCGGACCGATGACGCTCATCTCGCCCTTCAGCACGTTGATGAATTGCGGCATCTCGTCCAGGCGCGTCTTGCGCAGGATGCGGCCGGCCGGAGTGATGCGATTGTCGTTCTTCTGCGCCCACACCGCGCCGGTGCTTTTTTCAGCGTCGGGCCGCATCGAGCGGAACTTGTACACTTCAAAGACCTTGCCGCCCTGGCCGACTCGGCGTTGCTTGTAGAACAGCGGGCCGGGGCTGGTGCGCGCATTGCTGATGGCGACGGGGATGATGACCAGCCCCATCAACAGCATGCCGACTGCGCCCAGCGCCAGGTCCATCAGGCGCTTCAGGCCTTGATAGGCGCGCTCGCCCGCATTGTCGTCCATCGGCACAACCATTTCCAGGTCGCGGCCCACATGATCGATGGGCAGACGGCCGGTCAGGCGCTCATACACCGTCGGCATCGTCACCACACGATAACCCAGTTCGCGGCAGTGGAGCAGGGCGTTGAACAGATCATCCTCAATCGCATGGCGGTGCGTAATCGCAACGATGATCTCATCGACGTGCAGTTGCTTGGCTACTTGCGCCAGCGCGCGGTGATCGCCCAACACCGGCACGCCTTCGACCATGGCGCTGCGCTGCGCGGGATCATCATCGATGAAGCCCAGCAGTTGATAGCCCGTGCCGCGATAGGGATTCGCGTCGTCGGCGGGCGCGGCCTGAATGGCGGCCGCCAAGGCCCGACCGGCTTTCCCGGCTCCCACGACGATGGCGCGCTGCTGGAACGACGGCTGCACAAAGACCCGCGCATACGTGACGCGCCAGCCCGCCACCAGCGCGACCGTCAGCACCAACTGCGCGAAGAAGGCCGAGCGCGCTTGCCACTCGGGCGTAACCACGGGGATGAAGGTGTAGATCAGCACCGTGGTGATCGTTGCGAACAAGGTCACCTTCAGGCCGGCCGTCGTGCTGGCTGACCGTGACAGGCTGTAGCAATCGAAGAACGTCGCCACCCCAAGCCACACCACCGATAAGGCAATAAACCATTTGTTATAGGCCAATATTTGATCAAGGGTAGGGGCCAGCGAGCCCGTCAACGATGTTGCCACAATCAACGCCAGATTGACCAGTAAAATGTCGACCACAGCCAGTACAACGCGGCGCTCAGAGACGCGCAGTCGCCAATTGGTGCCCTTGGTGGCGGTCAGCGACGACGCCTGCTTAATGACGGCTTCTTCCGCGGCGGCCCGCATCGACGGCATGACGTCGCGCAGGGTGGGTGCTTTGCGAGTAGTATTATCGATCATTGACATAGTGTCCTCCCCGTTCAATCTCAACCGAGGGTGAACCGGCGGTTGAGCACTTGTAAACAGATTCGTACATCTGGCGCAGATTGCGGCGTTCCAGACGGCGCTGAGCCAGATACCATTCGTGTCCGGCTTGCCCCATCTGGCGCAATTCCGCCGGATTATTCAGCGCGGCTTGCAAACAGCGCGCCAGTTCGGTCGGTTGGTTGGGTTCAATCACCCAGCCGGTCGCGCCATCGGCCACGTATTCGGGCAGCGCGCCCGTGCGGGTCACGATGACGGGCTTGCCAAAGAAGTAGGCCGCCGCGATCAGCGCCGATTGAGTCGCGTCCAGATACGGCAGCACAACCACGCTGCACCGGCTAAACAAATCGATGGCTTCGGCATCTTCGATCAAGCGATTGCGCAGTTCCACATTCGCAGGCAGGTTTGCGGCAAAGGCGGTCGCGTCGCCCTGACCGGCGATGATGGCGCGGGCTTGCGCCGACTGCCGCAGCGCTTCGATCAACACGCCCACGCCTTTGTAGGCTTCGATGCGGGCGAAGAACAGCGCAAACGGCGCAGTCTCATCGGCGGCGGGCAGTTGCTTCACAAACTGATCGCGCAACTGGGCTTCATTGGCTTGATTCACAAACAAATGCAGCAACGGCACGCTGGTCACCCGATCGGCCTTCAAGCCGTCCGCGATCAATCGGGCGCGATACAGTTGGCCGTGCACCAGCACTTGATCGGCCAGGCGCTTGATCGAGTTGTTCCACGCATACGGCAATTTGCCGTAACCCGCGCCGCTGTGCGGATCCAGAT
>JAGOBP010000646.1 GCA_017999195.1 Thermoflexales bacterium | reverse complement strand
TTGCGCAAATCAAGCACCATCACCCAGCGGCGTTGGTTCTTGGGTTTGTCCCACGCGCGCTTGAGATCGGCTTGCATGCGCACCAGCACATCTTGCTTCTGCGGTGCATCACTCATAGCGATTCCCTCCTTGAGAATGAACGCTCAAACAGGCAGTCGACGGACTGCTGGAGGGTAGTGTATGACAAACGCGGTACGACCGGAAGCGGGGAAAACCTGAAAATTCCGGGCGGGATGTCGGGGAAAACCCGCCAGATTGCTACACGCCGTCAGGGAAAACCTGACGTCTACTCAGTCAACCAGCCTTGCTCCATGGCATACCGCACCAGTGTGGCGCGGCTCGTCAGGCCGAGTTTTTCCATCGCGCGGGCGCGATACGTTTCCACGGTCTTCACGCTGAGCGACAACTTCTCGGCGACTTCTTGATTGGTGTGGCCGCGCGCCACTTGCTTGATGACGTGCAATTCGCGGTCGCTCAACAACTCGATCGGATCACGCGGCCCGCCGAGCGGGGCTTTGCCCGTCAAATCATCCAGTAGTGCCTTTGTCAGCGACGGATGAATATAGACTTCGCCGCGCATCACGACCCGGATGGCCGACAGCACTTCCTGATCGGCGGCTTGCTTGACCACATAGCCACTCGCGCCCCGGCCCAGTGCTTCACGCACGTATTGCCCATCGGCGTGCATCGTCAAGATCAACACCCGCGTGTGCGGCGCACGTTCGTGAATTTGCTTCAAACTGCTCAGGCCGTCAATCTTCGGCATCGTCAAATCAAGCAGGACGACGTCGGGCTGCAAGGTTGTCGCTTGATCGATGGCTTGCAAGCCGTCGCCCGCTTCGCCGACTACCCGCATGTCGGCCTGTCCATCGATGAGCAGTTTTAGGCCAGCGCGCATGACCGCATGATCGTCGGCGACGAGCACTTTGATACGTTGATCGTTAGTCATAGTTCATTACTCATCGGAATTCTCACGAACACACTCGTGCCACCGCCGGGCCGTGACTCGATCGTCACCGTGCCGCCCAGCAAGGCGGCGCGCTCGTGCATGCCGTATAACCCCAGGCGTTGATTCGACGCGGCCGCCGACAAGGCTAATTCGACCTCAAAACCGCGGCCATCATCCTCGATGATCGCGCTGATCTGATCGCTGCGTTTTTCCAGCAGCACGCTGATGTGCCGCGCACTCGCGTATTTGGCGGTGTTGGTCAGCGCCTCTTGCACAATGCGATACAGGGCCGATTCGATCAACGGCGGCAGTCGTTCACCATTCAAGCCGACGGTGTGGTAGTCGATCGGGACGTGATGGCGCGCCGTGTAGTCTTGCGCGTAACGCGCCAGGGCGGCGACCAGGCCGTGATCGTCCAACACGGACGGGCGCAGCTCGATCGAGAGTTGGCGCACGTTCTCCAGCGTATGGGCGGTGATCTGCCGCAGATCATTCAAGCGGCGGCGCAGTTCGGCATCAGTCGGTGCTTCCTCGACATTGCGCAGGCCCACCATGAGGGACGCCAGGGCCTGTCCGGTCTCATCGTGCAGTTCACGCGCAATGCGTTTGCGCTCATCTTCTTGCGCGGTAATGACTTGCGCCAGGTAATGGGTGCGCAGTTGTTCCCGGTCTTCACGGTCTTTGGCCGCGTGGGCCAGTTCAGCGGTCATGTGGTTGAAGGCCACGCTCAGTTCACCGATTTCATCGTCGGCCCAGCGCTTGACTCGTTGCGAAAAATCCCCGCGGCCCACGGCTTGCGTCGAGCGGACGAGCGAAACGATGGGGCGCGTGAGAATAATCGTGAGCACGGTGGCCGCCAGGATGCCAATCGCCGAAACGACGACCGTGGTCAACAGCAGCTGCGTCGTAATCGTACTGAGCGCCGCTTGCAAGCGCGTCTCCGCTAAGCCCACGCGCGCGACACCCGAGCGCCCGTTGAAGATCGAGACGGCCGTATCCCAGACCGTGCCTTCGTCGGTGGTCAGTGACGCCAGGCGATGATGCTCGTCGGGCAGGACGGTGTTGGCGTCGAGCAATTCACGCGGAAAGCCCTGCTCGAACGTGCTGGCGAGGACGTGCCCCTGCGGGTCAAGCACAAAGGCATACCGCACATCGGGGTTGTTGGCCTGCGTGTCGCGCAGTAGTTGTTGCAGGGTGAAAAGATCATTGATGAGAATGGGGTCGGCGCTGCGGGCCGCCACATCGCGCGCGATGGAGATGCTTTGCTCGCGCAGATTCTCCACCATGACATAGGCCAGTGTGCCGCGCACTTGCAGCGTCACGCCGACGCCCAGCAAGACCACCAGCGCCAGCGCCATGCCCAGAATCTTCGTCCGCACGCTGACCGCGCCGGCAATGGACCAGAACTTGTCGAATACCTTTTCGCGGTTCATTGAACTGGGGCGATCTGTGCTTCGAGTTGGCGGGCCGAATCATAAATGCGATCTTCGACGGTGATGAAGCGATCGATGTTGAGGCCGCTCAACACGCGCTGCCCATCGGTATCGGCGGCCATCCCGATCATCAGATCACGCACTTCGGCCACCACTTGCGGCCGCGCCTGTGGCCCCGCCACGACCGGCGGAATGCCAAACGGCTCGGAGCGAAAAACAATCTTGGTGCGCTGCGCCAGTTCGGGTTCGCGCTGAATAGCGTAGTCGTACACCAGGCTGTCCACAGC
>JAGOBP010000645.1 GCA_017999195.1 Thermoflexales bacterium | reverse complement strand
CGCGGCGCACGCTGCGATCCGGCCAGCAACTGCGGCATCCCGGCAGCATCGCACTGATTGGCGATGTGAACCCGGGCGCCGAGATCGTGGCCGGCGGCGACATCATCGTGTGGGGCAAGCTGCGCGGCACGGTTCACGCCGGCGCCATGGGCGACGAAGGCGCGCAAGTCTGCGCGCTGGACATGCAGCCCACGCAGCTGCGCATTGCCCAGCACATTGCGCGCTCGCCAGAAGATCGCCGCCGCAAACCCGCCCCCGAAGTGGCCCGTATTCGCAACGGCCAAATCACCGTCGAATCGTGGGAAGTCAAATAACACTGATCAATGTTCAATGAACAATTTTCAATGAACAAGGATTAATGATCATTGAAAATTGAGCATTGATCATTGGAGGAGATTTATGCCTGCACGTGTAATCACCATTACCTCTGGCAAAGGCGGCGTGGGCAAGACCACCACCACGGCCAACGTCAGCGTGGCGCTGGCGCTGCTGGGCAAGCGCGTCGTGTGCATGGATGCCGACATCGGCCTGCGCAATCTGGACGTGGTGTTGGGCCTGGAAAACCGCATCGTCTACGATGTCGTCGACGTGATCGAAGGCCGCTGCAAGCTGCGGCAAGCGCTGATCAAAGACAAACGTCTGCCCGAATTGTTGCTGCTGCCCGCCTCGCAGAAGCGCGACAAGAGCGCCGTCACGGCCGACGATTTGATCAAAGTGTGCAATGATTTGCGCGCCGAGCACGATTTCATCTTGATCGACTCGGCCGCCGGGATTGAAGAAGGCTTTCGCACGGCCATTGCCCCTGCCGATGAAGTGGTCATTGTCACCAACCCGGAAGTCTCGGCGGTGCGCGACGCCGATCGGGTGGTGGGGCTGGTCGAAGCGGCCGAGAAAGGCCCCGCGCGCTTGATCGTCAATCGCTTGAAGCCGGGTCTGGTCCAACGCGGTGACATGCTGGACACGGAAGATGTGCTAGACATTCTCGCCATCGATCTGATTGGCATTGTGCCTGAAGACGAAAATGTGTTAATATCCACCAACAAGGGCAACCCGGCCGCGTTTGAAGACAAGTCGCCTGCGGGTACCGCCTTCCGGCATATTGCGCGGCGACTCAACGGTGAAGACGTGCCGTTTCAAACCTTCCGCGAGGACACGGGCTTGTTCGGGCGCCTGGCGCGCCTATTTCGCCGTGACGGGAGATCAGCATGAATTTCTGGCAACGACTGCGTGGCGGTTCGCAACCGTCCAGCCGTGAACAGGCCAAACAACGCTTGCAGCTGGTGCTGGTGCATGATCGCAATCAGATCGAACCCGGTATGTTGGAACGCATCAAGGACGAAATCATCGCCGTGATCTCCAAGCACGTCGAGATCGATCCCGAGCATGTGGAAGTCTCGTTCTCGCGCGGCGAACGCGAAAATCGCCTGACGGCGGATATTCCCTTGATGACGCGGGCGCGCAATCGCAAATCGTAAGTGCAGCGTTTAGAAACTGAGTGTTGGATTGGGCAATTAGAGTTGCACCCCTGAAGTCGCTATGGCTATTCTTCGTAACACCTATCAAACCGCCGACATGCGCCGCAGTGGCTGGCGCTTCTTCGACTACTTCACGCTGATCCTGGTCATAGCATTGATCACGATCGGCGTGTTGATGATCAACAGCGCCACGCTGAACACCACCGACCCCGACCTGGCCGGTGCCGCGCGCCGACAGGGCATCTACGCCCTGGTAGGCATCGCCATCATGCTCATCACCGCCACGATCGATTATCGGGTGTGGCAGAATGCACGGCATGGTCTCTATGGCGCGGCCATTGTGTTTCTGCTCATCACGCTGGTTTTCGGCACGGGCGAGATCGGCGGCGTGGGCCGCTGGCTGACCTTTCTGGAAGCCTTTCCGGTGCAACCCGCCGAGTTAGCCAAGGTGCTGATGATTCTCTCATTGGCCGGTTTTCTGGCAGATCGCCGCGATGAGATGGACCAGTTTAAGAACGTGGTCTTGTCGCTCATTTATATTGGCATTCCGGCTGGCCTGATCTTCTTGCAGCCGAACCTCAGCACCGCCGTGGTGTTTGTGTTCATCTGGCTGGGCATGATGATCACGACCGGCGTGAAGGCGCAACATCTGGCCGCCATTGCGGGCGCAGGGATCGCCGCCATGCCGATCGTGTGGTTGGCCATGGCCCAGTATCAGCGCGATCGCCTATTGGCCTTCATCAATCCCGAGCGCAATCCCGGCGCAAAGTACAATCTCGATCAAGCCTTGATCGGTATCGGCAGCGGCGGCTGGCTGGGTCAAGGCTACAGCACCGGCACGCAAAGCCAACTGCACTTCTTGAAAGTGCGCCACACCGACTTTATTTTTTCGGTTACGGCGGAAGAGTTGGGCTTTGTAGGCGCCGTGCTGTTGTTGATCTTGTTCGGCTTGTTGCTCTATCGGTTGTTGCGCATTGCCGATAAATCACGTGACACCTACGGCGAACTCATTGTGGTCGGCGTAGCCGCGATGATTTTCTTCCAAACGGTGATCAACATCGCCATGAATTTGAATATGGGTGTGGTAGCCGGTTTGCACCTGCCCATGGTCAGTAATGGCGGCAGTTCACTCATTACGATGCTCCTGGCGATCGGGTTGGCGCAAAGCGGTATCATGCGCCACATGACCACCCAA
>JAGOBP010000644.1 GCA_017999195.1 Thermoflexales bacterium | reverse complement strand
TATGACCTACATCATACGCTCCAACCGGCCTTAGCGTTACACTGGAACTACTTCTCGCGGGGGCGTATATGTTTCAATCGCTACGGTGGCGTCTGGGTGCAATCTTCGTTGGTTTCCTGTTGCTGGTTGCCGCTTCGGTGACGGCCACGTTCCTCGTCATCCAAACCCAGCAGGCCGATGCGGCGATCATCAATCTGGCCGGACGGCAGCGCATGTTGTCTCAGCGGATGTTGTGGCTGGCCTTGTCTTATCCCGATCAACTGGTACTCGATCAGCCGGTGCAGCTGTTTGATCAGACACTGCAGGCCTTGCGTTACGGCGGTTCCACGCTGGATACCGCCAACCGCCCGATCGATCTTCCATCCCCGCCGGACGCCGCGCTGCGCACTCAACTGGATGATGTGGCTGACACCTGGTCGCTATTTCGTGAACAGCTGGCCGCACCACGCTCGATCGAATTGCAGGCTGCCTCCACCCGCTTGATCGATCAACTCGATCAGGTGGTCTACGCTTACGAAACACGCGCGCAAGCCAAATTGACACGGCTGCAAATTTTTCAGGCGATCTTCTTGATCGCAGCAGTGGCGCTGCTAGGCGGCGGATATTACGTGGTGCGCGCGCAACTTCTGCAACCGCTCAGCGCGTTGGGTATCGCGACGCAGCGCATGGCGCAGGGTGATCTTTCGCAGCCGGTGGCCGTGACGCATCACGACGAGCTGGGCGAACTGGCACAGGCGTTTGACACGATGCGATCTGAAATCGCTGCCGCCCATGACGAGTTGGAGACGCGCGTCGAGCAACGCACACAGGAATTGACTACCGCATTTGAGTTCAGTCAGGAAATCAGCGCGCAAACGGAGATCGATCAGCTGCTGCAATCGGTGACCGATCGGGCGCGCGCGCTCACGCATGGGACGGCGGCTTCGCTCTGCACAGTCGATCGCGATCCGAATCTGTTGACATTGGTGGCCGCCAGCGGCGCCGGGCCAACGCTGCTCCACTTGCAGCAAGCGCTCGATTGTGATCCGGCACAACAAGTCGTTGGCGAAGGCGCGACGGTCGTGGTCGATGCAGGCTGCACGAACTGCCGCTTCTTGTGTACCCACGCGCCGGGGCGCAGCGCCGTGGCCCCTTTGCGCACTGGCTCGACCACACTGGGCGCACTGTGCGTGGTGCGGCGCCAGGCTGAAGATTTCGACGCGAATGAAACCCGCGCGCTGACCCTGCTAGCCAACTCGGCGGCCGTGGCGATTGCAAATGCGCGCCTGGTGGAGCAGCAGACCCAACAGGCGGAGCAGGCCGCCATCGCGGCCGAGCGCGATCGGCTGGCTGCCGACCTGCATGATAATCTGGCGCAGACGCTGAGTTTCCTCAATCTGAAGTCCGATCGCGTGCGGGAGATGGTGGGTGATCAGCAGCTCGAGCACGCGTCTGATGAGCTGGCGCAGATGAAGCAGGCGATCGGCACCGCTTATCAGCAAGTGCGTGCGGCGTTGACCGGTTTGCGTGAGCCAGCGCCGGACGCCGACAATCTGCGCACGCGGTTGAATGAATGCGTGGCGGAGTTCAGTGCTTCATCGGATTTGACCGTCGAGTTGAATATCATGGACGCTTCAGCGATAGCCTTGCCGCGTGTGACACAGGCGCAGGCTTATCATATTGTGCGTGAAGCCCTGGCGAACACGCGGCGACATGCACAGGCCCAGCACGTTGCGGTGACCGTCAGCCGCGCCAACGGCAGGGCGTGCTTCGTCATCGAAGATGACGGGCGGGGCTTTGAACGCGCGAGCGTCGACGAGCAGCAGCATCTGGGCTTGAACATCATGCGCCTGCGCGCCGAACGCTGCGGCGGATCGCTGCAGGTAAAATCAGAATTAGGCCAGGGTACCACCATCACGGCGCTGTTGCCCGTACGGGAAGGAGAGTCACATTGATGACACGCGCACGCATTCTGCTGGCTGATGATCATGATTTGTTTCGCGAGGGCCTGGCCGGATTGATCAACGCTCAGGCCGATCTAGAAGTGGCCGGGCAAGCCGGCGACGGGCTGGAAGCGCTGACGCTGGCGCGCGATCTCAAGCCCGAACTGATCGTCATGGACATCAACATGCCCATCTGTGACGGGCTAGAGGCCACGCGCCTGATCCGGGCGGAGTGGGCCGAAGCCCGCATCGTCATGCTGACCGTGCATGATGAAGATGCGAAGTTGTTTGAAGCGATCAAGTCAGGCGCGCAGGGTTACATGCTGAAAAGCCTGCATTCAGCCGAGTTTTTGCGCGGGGTGCGCAGTGCGTTGAACGGCGAAGCCGTACTGCCACCCAAACTGGCCGGCCATTTGCTGACCGAATTTGCGCGCCTGTCGCAGCGGCCAGCCGGTGTCGCCGCCAGTCCCGCCGAGGCCGACGTCTTGACCGCGCGCGAACAGGAAGTCCTCGATCTGATTGCGACGGGCGCGACGGACAAAGTGATCGCCGAGAAATTGTCGCTCAGCCTGCACACCGTGAAGAGCCACGTCCGCAATATCCTAAGCAAAACCCACGCCGTCAATCGACGGCACGCCGCCAAGCTCACCACCCGCAAGTAGTTCCCCTTCAAACGAATTAGTCCTTACCTAATGTGCAACTCTTTTTGAAGTGATCCATCGGGCCGCTCGGCGTAGAATAGATGGTACCACCCAACCTATT
>JAGOBP010000643.1 GCA_017999195.1 Thermoflexales bacterium | reverse complement strand
AAAACTGCTGCCGCGCACGATGGCAGTGTTAATGCCGATGACTTGCCCGGCCAGATTGATCAACGGGCCGCCCGAATTGCCGTGATTGATGGCCGCATCCGTCTGAAGCATATTCTCCAAAGAGAAACCATCGCCGGTGTCCAGACTGCGCCCGACCGCACTGATGACGCCCTGCGTGACCGTATTCTTGAAGTCGCCCAAAGCACTGCCGATCGCGATCACTGTTTCACCGATGCGCACATTATTGGAGTCGCCCAGTTGCGCTACTGCGGGCACTTGTCCCTCAACCTTGATGACGGCTACATCCGCATATTGATCCGTGCCGACGAGCTTAGCCGGAACCTTGCTGCCGTCCGCATAGATCACTTCCAATGACTGATAGCCATCCACCACGTGATTATTCGTCACGATGTAGCCCTGCGGCGAGATGATCACACCCGACCCCGATGAGGTGGGTTGCTGCGTGGTGCTTTGACCAAAGAAGCCAAAGGTGCGCTGCGGCGGCATGGTGTTGATCACGGTCACCACGGCGGGTTGCACCTTTTGAACAGCCGCGACAGCGGTATTGGAATCGTTACTGGAAGACGAGGCAACGGGAATCACCGGCACCGCCGCGGTCGTCGTGCTGAGCGCCGATTTGGAGTTGAGTTCTGCGCGGATGGCGTTGGTGGCCACTAGGCCGCCCGCCACCCCGCCGCCCACTGCCCCCAGCACCAGTCCGAGGATCAAGAGCATGACCGCGCCCACTAAGCCTACGCCCCGCCGGGGCGCGGGCGCCACCGGACGCGCGGTCTCGACGCGGGGTGCAGCGGTGTACGTGCGCGGCTCATAACGCGGTTCGGCCTCACGTACGGGTGGTGCGACAAAAGTCTCTTCGATGACCGCCTGATACGCGAACGTGGGCGCAGGATCAACTTCGACTTCGTTGACCGGCAGAACACGAGCGGCCAACACCGGCTCGATCGGTTGGGCTGCGTCCGCCGGTTGTTCATAGACGGGGCGTGGCTCAATCGGGTTGGGGTCAGACGGTTGATCGGTTTCGGGTTGATAAGACATGGTGTCACCTCTAGCCTATAGTAGCGAATGTGTTTATCAAGGGTAATTGTGCATCCGCCGGCTTAAGGCGACGTTAAAGGGGGCAGAGTAAAGAATAAAAGAGAGAAGCCACCCGGTTGGCCGGGTGGCTTCTTCACTTAGTCACTTGATGGAACGGCGGAGGTCGATTAGCGAACCACGAGCGGCAGGTACACCTCGTACTGCACACTGAACGTCTTGGTCGCCGTGGCATAACCACCCGTCACATGAATCTGGCCGCGAATCTCACCGGCCGGATTCGTCGCCGAGTGGACGTTGACATACAGGCCGTCGCTCAGCAACAACGCCTCATCGGACGGGCTGAGTGTGAAGACACCCGTCAACGTCGTCGTGAACGGCGTCGCGGAGAAGGCGTAAGCCACCGGGCCGGCCACGCCTGCCGCACCACGATGGATGTGTGCCATGGTCGGGCTCATATCCAGCGCGGTCAGCGCATACGACAATTCGCGGGTGGCGCGATTGTAGGCAAAC
The DNA here is from genome assembly GCA_017999195.1 of Thermoflexales bacterium. Classification (GTDB taxonomy): domain Bacteria; phylum Chloroflexota; class Anaerolineae; order Fen-1058; family Fen-1058; genus JAGOBP01. The sequence goes on along the minus strand of JAGOBP010000643.1, from coordinate 1,119 downwards.
ACCGCCGTGCCGGACGCCGCAGTATTCACAGCGGTCGGCGCTTCGTTGGTACCTGACAACTGCACTACGGCTTCTTCATTGGTCGCCGTCAGCGTGATCGTCTTGCTGCCAGGCGTCGCCCAGTTGAAGGTAACCTCGTCGCTGGACAGATTCTCGGCTGCGACCGGCGTTTGATCCGTCGCTTCCCAGTAGTAGCGCACGGGCCGCGTGGTCGTGATCGGCGCGATCGTCGTCGAGAAGGTGTACGGCTTGTTGCGTCCACCGCTGGCCGGGCCGCTGATGGGCGCGCCGGTGACGGGATTGTTGCTGGCGAAGTACTTCATCGCCCGATCGATCAGCGTGGCCCGCTGTGCGCCGTTGCCATACGCCTCCAGCGGGAAGGCCAGGAAAATCACCTTGTATGCGCCCGCATTGACTTGCAAGGCATTCGGCTCGCCCTTGTCGTCCAGCAAGGCCGCCTCAGCCGGATAAATCGGCGAGATCTGATCGTTGTAGTCAACCAGGCCCGCACTGGCCGCATTGACGGGCACCGTGCCCAGACCGCTGGCCCACGGACTGGTGATCAGCGCCGAGGCCGAGACCGTACCGGTGTCATTCTGAGTCTCTGTGCCGTCCCAGAAGATGTGCAGATAGTCATGCACGAACGCAGTCGTCCCCGCCAACTGATCGAGGATGTCCATACCCGATACGAACAGTTGGCCGCCGCCATCCAGGAAACTGGCGAGTTCGTCTTCATACGGCAGCAGCGGGCCAGGATACGAAGCGCCCGTGAACCAGACCACAACCTTGTGCGCCTTCAGGTAATTCAGCGGCAGGCTGTTGGCCGGAGCGTCTTCCAGATCCCAGTAGTTGAAGTTGGGATAGCCCGCCGCCGTCAACGCCGTCGTGTAGAAAGCCGACACATTCGGATTGCCTGCACCGATCGCATCGTTATCGATGAGCAGAACGTCGTAAGTCACGGCGGCCGTGCTGACCGTAACGGTATCATTGGTCGCAACGTTACCGCTGGAGGTCGCCGTGATCGTCGTGTTGTCCACCTGGCCGTTGTCCGCGCTGGCCGGCATGGATACTTTCTGCACAATCGTCTGCGTTTGGCCGCCGGGGACATTGCTCGTCTGC
>JAGOBP010000104.1 GCA_017999195.1 Thermoflexales bacterium | reverse complement strand
TCATCTTTCTCGTGAACTCTATTTGGCGATCCGACGCTTACGCCGTCAACCAGCGCTACTTCAATCCTGTTTTGCCGGGGCCGGCTTGGCCATCAACTGAGTTTAGCTAATCATGCAAGGCGCTGTAGAAGCACGAAATTCAAACTTCGTATACATCTCAACAAATCTGTATGAGGCCCATTTACCCATCCAGTCTGCGTATTGTTTCTCATTCGCGAATTTCTTCATGAAAGTGTTCATATCATCTGGATAGCCATTGAGTTCCCTACGTAACCATTCGCCATACTCGTCAGAGAGACCAAGTGTATCGCATAAATCAATGCCAAGTGCCAAAATATGCGGTAATCGACTATCGTCGCTGTAGAGAAAGGTCTGAATTGCATCGATCAGTTTTTCGGTGCGGTCGCGATTGATGTTCTTGGATTGTTCGGGGTTCGGAGTCTCTTCCGCCAACCGTATAGCACTCTGACCTAAATCTTGTTTTTCAGAAGTGTACGGCTGAAAGGAAAAGAAATCCCGGATGCTGTACCCGGAGACCTGGACTAATGCGGCGAAGAGTCCAGCGAGAATTATGAATGTCCCACCAACCCACAGCAAATCCGATTGAAGATTCTGGTCTATCAGAGGGAATATCACGTATTTTAGAACCGACACCAATACAATCGACGTGAACAAGACCACGATCGTTGCTAGGCCGACTAAGGTGAACTTTCTGATTGGCGTAAGATTCACGACTGCCTCTTCAGAGAATTAGATGTGGAGATTCTAATCTTTAGAATTCAGTAAGTCAATTCATTGTCTGCATTGTAACGAAAAACACAGAGGTGACAAGGCACGATGGATCCGAACATATAGAAATCATCCGAATGTTGAGCACGTGGAATGATTTATGAAAGCCATGAGTGAGGTGGCGCGGCGAGGGTCAAACTTAAGTAGCAGAACCACTCCCCGCCTCCCCCGTCGAGGCCGCTTCGCTTACAATACATCGACAGGGGAGGAGTGTGCGCTCCCTCCCCTTGTCGAACGCTTTTGCTTCTTGTTCGACGGGGGGAGTTGGAGGGGGGGTGAAAACTACCTTCTCACCAACGGCAAATACACCGCGATGACCTTGAAACTCCGCGTGACGGCGGTGGCCGCGAGATACGTCGCGTCGCCGGACTGCGAGGCGCGCAGCGTACACGTGCCGGAGCCGACCAGCGTCACCGTGTTGCCCAGTACCGCGCAGACCGCAGGCGTCAGCGACTCGAAGGCAACCGGCAAGTTTGATGAGGCGCTGGCCGTGACGGCAAAGGGTGCATCCGCGCGACCGTGATTGGGAATGGCGGCAAAGGTGATCGCTTGATTCAACTGCCCCAGCGAGGTCAGCCCCCACGTCGCAGGCACGTTGTAATATGAGCCGAGCGGCCAGACGGTATCATCGCCACCGAAGTTGCGCCAGTAGTGCGAGACCTTGAGTTTGACCAGGTGATTCCAGCCGCCCAACTTGGCCGCGTCGATGCGCAGTTCGGCGTTCCACACGCCGCTGGCCGTGTCTTGACTGACAGCCGCCGTCAGGCCATTCGGCACGGCGTCCAGCGGGAAGCCGCCCGCGCCATCGCCATGCACCGTGAACGGAATGCCATCGCGTCCGACGAAGAAGCCCAGATCGTTGGCGGTGGCCCATGTCCCGCCGGAGTTATCGACATCGGCGCGCAGGCCCGCGAAACTGTTGGACATGCCGCCGAGGCGCAAGCCGCTGAAGCATGCCCACATCGCGCCATCCGCCCCGTGCGCAAAGTGCACTTGCGCCGCGCTGATGATGTCCGTGTAGCGCAGCGTGATCGGATCGAGGTCACTGGTGTAGCCGCTGTCGGTGCAAGTGCCATCGAGCGTGGGTGTGGCCGCCTCAAAGACGTGTTTGGGCGAGATGGTTAGGCTGGTCGTAGTGGTCGCCGTTAAGCCATGTGTGTCCATCGCAGTGAGACGCACGCCGTATGTGGCGGGCGGCAGGCCAAACAAGGTCAGTTGTTCGCCGCTGCCCGTTTGCGTGATCGGGCCGGTGATGGTCCATTGCAAGGCGCTGCCGCTCAACGGGCCGTCTTCGGCGTCGTAGGCTTCGGCGTTCAAGACCACGATGTCACTCTGCTGCGCCGTGGTGATCATCACGGTGTTCAGGTGATGGCCGCCGTCGTCATAGATGGCCGCTTGCGGCGCGTGGCGCGCAACATTGAACGGCGCAGAGGTGGCGACGGCGGTGTGAATGCCATCGGTCGCCAAGACTTGCAGTCGCGCCTGCGGGCCACCGGGCAGACCATCGTTGAAGGGGATGATCAACTGCGTGGCGCGCTGCGCCGTCGAGAGCGCCAGCCACGTCGTGCCGTTGTCGGGGCTGTAGCGCACCGTGTAGAGGACGGTATCGCCATCGGGATCACTACCCGCCCAGGTGGCGGTGAGGCCCGTGGTGTAACTGCCGCCGCTCGGATTGGTGATGTTCACCGTCGGCGGATTAGCGCCCGCCGTGAACGAGCCGAGTACGGCATCATCCAGCAAGCGCACCACGGCCACGCGCGTCGGCGTGAAATCGGACGAATAGAAAACCCAGTTCATGAAGGTGCGCGTCGTCGCGCCGTTTGCATCTTCGCTGTCGTCGATGCGCAACTGCGCGCTGCCGATGACGTTGTTGGCCGCATCGTAAACGCGCACGCCATACGTGGTGGTCTGTTGGGTCGAGGCCGTAATCCGAGCGATCACGCTGCTCTCCAACGTCCCGGTGACTTGATAGGCCGGACTGACGTACACGCCGGTCGGCGAGAACACCCCCGCCACGATCAAGGTCGCGGAGGGCGCGGAAGGCCGATCGGGTTGTAGGCTGGTCGGGCTGGTGTTGAGCGCGTTATAGATCGCCTTCCAAGTGTAATCAGACGTCCAACGCGGCTTGGGCGCAGGCAGGCGATGCGCGTACGACATCAGATCACCCGTATCGGCGGGCAGCAACAACCGATTAGTGATCCGATCGTAACCGATATAACTGTTCGCGCCGACGTTGTCCAGTTGGCAGGTCGGGTACGGATAGCTGCCATCGACGCCGGCCGGATCGCCGACGGGGCAGTTGATGTGGCCGCGCCCGTAAGCGTGACCAATCTCGTGCGCCAGCGTGGTGCCGCCGCCGGGGCTGTTGGCAGCAAAGCCGCCCGACACATCCGAAAACGTGAAGTACAACAGCGAATTGCCGCTTTGCAGGCCGTTGAGGGGCCGCGCAGCATGATCGGGCGCCATGGTCACGCGGATGGTGTTGGCATTGACCGCACCGCAGCCGCCGGGATCATCGCCAAAGAGATACTTCAAATTGCTCCAGAACAGCAGCCAGCCGCTGTCGTCGTCGGCGTTGCTGAGTGAATAGGGATCAGAATCCCACAGATACCAGCGCGGCTTGGAGAGCAGCGGCCCGCCCCGATAAAACACGCGCAGCCCGGGGGTGGGTAGCAGCGACAGGGCGCGATTGAAATAGAAGCGGTCGCCGCGATCGGGGTTGAAGGACGCGATGGTCGAGCCGCGCACGGTATTCACCGGCACCAGGTCCAGACAGATGGGCGCTTTGGCCGCAAAGGTCACGGCGCGCTGCGAGGCATTGTTGGCATAGTTGGTTTCAACGTGGCTGTGATTGGGATTGATCTCGCCGCGCAGGGTGATCGTGCCACTCAGCCACGTCGAGGGCAAACGGAACCAGAAACTGCCGTCCAACTGCGTCCGATCGGCCGCAGCCGTCCCCAACGGCCGATAGAAATTGGTCGGCATCAAGGGCGAGCCGGGCAGTTCGGTCGCGCCCTGAAAGCCGCGCAACATCGCCGCCGGGCGCAAGTCCGAGATACTGGTCAGGCCCGCGCTGCTGGCCGCGATGCGACCGTACACGCGTACAAAGGTCTCTTTGCCGCGCACCAGTTGCGTGACGTCGCCCGTGCCATTCTGCACGGTCTGAATGACTTCGAGGGCTTGCTCGCTGCCGGTCAGATCGAGCGTGAAGGCTGTGGCTGCCGTCGAGAGCCGGTAGATCGCGCTGAAGTCATTCCAGTAGACGTGGCGGCCATCGGTGACGAGCGAATTGGGCGTGCCCATGCTCACCGTGATCGAACTGGGGGTGCCGCCCGTATTCGCCATGCGTTGAATCGGGCCTAAGTTGCTGCGCGTTTCATGCCAGTACAGATTCGTGCTATCGACCGCGAGGTGATAGACGACGGGATTGCCCGTGGCCGCAATCGTCGTCAGGGTGGCGATGCCTGCGGTTGGGGTCAACATCGTCGCCGACTTCAGATAGACGGCGCTGGTGGCGGCGTCCTTCTCCGACCAGTACACTTTGTTGTTGCCAAGCGTAAAGCCCTGTCCGCGCCCGCTGGCGCTGACGGCCACTTCGGCCAACGTGATGCGATCGCGATAGATCGTATTGGCATACATCAAGTACACCGCGCCCGCACCGTCGGCCGTCAACTGGCTGATCGTGCTTGCGCCATGCGTGGACGCATAATCGAAGACCGCGATCCGGCTGCCGCTGCCGTCTTTGGGCGCGCGATACAGAATCGAGCCTTCACTCCAATACACCTGCGTATTGTCCACCGTGATCCAGCCATACACAAAACCGATCATCGCCATGTTCGCTACCAGTTGTGGCGTGTCACCGGCGCTGGCCCCGCGCGGCAAACGCACGACCTTGCCGTTGGACGTAAACCAGTAGACGTATTGTGTATCGATGGCGATGTTTTGTGATTGAGGAAAATCCGTCTGGCAAGTGGCGGGATAATACAAGTTGCGCACTGGCCCGCCCGCCGTGGGCAAACTTCGCACCCGGCCGCGCGCCGGATCAAATTCGCCGCCGCAGGGTGAGTGGTAGTACAGCAGATTGTCTTTGAGGGCGAGTCGATAAATGCCGTTCTCGACATCGGTGTGAAAGGTTTCGGGGGCATCGGTCGGGGCGGCGGGCGATGGCGGTTCGCCCGCTTGCGCCTGCACGGGTGCAGGGCTGGCCTGCGCCCACAGCGTGATCAACAACACGAATATCAATCCAACACGCAGCACAGAATAACGCGGCATCTTACACTCCCTTGGCAAGATTTCGGCGATGTGGTCGAGTGGGTTTCATTCTAGGCGAGATTTTCGATTTGTCGATTAGAGAAGGCACCCTAATCCGTATGAATCGTGTCAAAACCCGCTCAGATAGTGACGTTTGTTACACGAGCAGAGGTCAATCTTCAGTCGTGCAGTATGCGCCCCGATGTTACACTGGTGCATCCCATCGAACCGACCAAGGACAATTCGCCGTATGTGGCGCTCTCGACTCCAGATCGCATTCTTAATCGTCGCGTGGTTTGCCATCGGCTGGCTGGCGCGCGGTTGGCTGCTGCCGCCGCTCAACTCCGAGATACAGTTAGTGGCGCAAGTGGGCGACACCATCAGCACGCAAGCCTATGGCCCCCTGCCCGCGCCGCGCCAGATGACGTACGCGGCCATTCGCGGGCTGGTGGCCAGCCTCGACGACAAGTACGCGGTCTTCTTCGATCCAGCGGCGGCCGCGCGGGATACCATGGGCCTGCAGGGCGAAGATGCCGTCATCGGCTTGCGCGGTGAAATGCAAGCCGGTCGCTTCGTGGTGGTGGCGGTGATCCCCGGCGAGCCCGCCGCGCAAGCGGGCCTGCAAGCGGGCGATGTCATCACGCAGATCGATGACTGGGCCGTTAGTGCCGAAGCGTCCTACTTTGAAACGATCTCGATGATTCGCGGCCCGATCGGCTCGGTGGCACGCCTCACGGTCCAACGTGCCGATCGGACGTTTACGGTCGATGTGCCGCGCCGCGCCGCGCAGGATGTCATCACGCGCACGCTCGCGTCGGGCATCGGCTATGTGCGGCTCGATCGCTTCACCGATCAATCGCCGCAGCAAATGGATGCCGCTTTGCGCCAACTCCTAGCGGCCAAGCCACCTGCCTTGATCTGGGATCTGCGCTACAATGGCGGCGGTTATATGAACGCCACGCAACAGATACTGGATATGTTCTTGACGGAAGGCAATGCGTTTTACGCCAAGACCAACACCGGGCAACTCATTCCGTATCCGACTAAATCCGGCGATCTGGCCGAGACGATTCCGCTGGTGGTGCTGATCGGGCCGCAGACCTATTCAGCGCCAGAGACCGTGGCCGCTGCAATAACCGATCGGGGGCGCGGTAAATTGATCGGGGCCACCACGTACGGTAAAGGGTCGATCGTAAACACGGTGCCCTTAATCGACGGTTCGGCGCTGCGCTTGACCGTGGCGCGCTGGCTGTCGCCGGTAACGCAACGCGCCTATGAAGGCGAGGGCGTGCCGCCCGACATGAATGTGACTGAGAATGATCAGGGCGCGGCTGAAGATGCCGTTCTTCAACGCGCAGTCGATTGGCTTGTTGAAACACAACCCCAATAGGAGAAAGCCGAAATGAAGAAGACGTTGCTTGTGACAGCAGTGATACTGATGCTCGTTATCGCGATCTCGGCGTTGCCAGCGCTGGCCTGGTCGGGTGGCTTTGGTGCGTGGTCGGGCGGCTATGGTGTCTGGTCAGGTGGCCATGGTTCCTGGGCCGGCGCCTATGGCTCTTGGTCGGGCGGCCTGGGTGCCTGGTCGGGCGGCTATGGTACATGGGCCGGCGCTTATGGTTCATGGTCGGGCGGCTACAATTCATGGGCTGGCGCCATTGGCAACTGGGCCGGCGGGATGAATTACGCCCACTAGCGCGTGCAGACGGCATCCCCCCTTCAGACCGCGTCCTGATCGCAAGTCAAAAACGACGCTGGCTATCCGCCAGCGTCGTTTTTTTTGATGGGACGCGGTTACAGGCGCAGATTACGCTTCAAATGGATACTTCAACCCGATCACGGCGCGCAGCTGATCCATCAACTGCGTATTGGCCAGCGTGTGGGCGTGGGTCATACCGGGGCTTTCCAACAGACCGGCGCGGATGCAGCGCATGGCTTCTTCGGTCTGATATTCAAAGCCGCCGCCGCGGAAAGGCCGGGCGACGGTGGTCGTTTGTCCGTTGGTCACCAGGCTGGCCTGCGTCGCGCCCCAGTAGTTGGCATGGATGCGAATGTGGCCGGTGGTGCCGTAGATGTAGAAATCGTTCACGCCGTCATGGATGAAACTGGTGTGGAATTGCGAGATCACGCCGTTGCCGTATTTCAGCAAGCCTGCCGTCAGCACATCCACGCCAGTCGAAGCCAGTTGCGCTTGAACGTTGAATTCGACCGGGTTCTGCTGCATGATCCACTGCGACACGGCGATGGGATACACGCCCATGTCCAACAGCGTGCCGCCCGCCAGTTCAGGGTTTAGCCAGCGATCATCCTCGGCTTTAGGGACATTGATGCCAAAAGTGGACACCAACAGGCGCAGCTCACCAATCGATTGGGCGTCTAACCATTCGCGGATTTGCCCGTAAATCGGCAGGTAGCGCGTCCATAAGGCTTCCATCAAAAAGACGTTGTTCGTACGCGCCGTGTCAATCAACTGCTGCATTTCGGCCGCGTTGACGGTCAGCGGTTTTTCGCACAACACCGGCTTGCCCGCACGCAGGCATTGCAGCGCATTGTCCAAGTGAAAGCGGTGGGGCGTGGCGATGTAGATCGCGTCGACCTCGGGATCGGCCACCAGTGCTTCGTACGACGTGTAAATCTTCTCGCCGCCATGCTGGGCGGCAAAGGCCTGCGCGCGCGCCGGATTGGTGCTGGCAACTGCGTATAAGGCTGCATCATCAATAGCCTGCAGGCCATCCGCAAATTGATGCGCGATGCGCCCCGGCCCCATGACACCCCAGTTAAATTTTCGATCGGTCACTTGCCACCTCGTTGATTGTCAACGAATCCGAATGGTGCGTGGATTCGTCCGCTTGCTCTGATTATACCTTAGCCGGTTGTCGCCATTTTCTCCGCAAGAGTGAGTGGTTATTGCTAGGCCCGCCTCAACCGGGATACCACACGATCCGAGGATCAGCGGCGGCCCGCTGATAGTCCCAGGCGGCATCGATCAGCCGCTTGAGATCATAGGCCGGTCGCCAGCCCAGCAATAACTTCGCTTTGGCGTTGTCCAGCCACGTGGAATGATAGGGCGTGCGAATACCGATCGATGGCAGGCCGCGACTCGCGGTCAGGTAGGCGGCCATTTCGCCGTAATCCACCGGTTCGTTCATGCAAACGTTGAAGGTCTGCTGCCGCGCCCGAGGTTGATCGAGCGCCAACAGCATCGCGCTAACCAGGTCGTCCACATGCACGAAGTTGCGCTTGACGGGCACGCCGTCGGGATCCAGCATAATCGGGATGGTGTGCGTTCGCACGTAGTCGTCAGCCTGTTCAGCCCCAACCAGATCGCGCCAGCGCGGGCCGCCAAACACGTCCTCGCCAAAGGACAGTTGATATTTGAAGTCGTCCTTCTCCATGATCCACGGGGCGCGCAGGCAACAGCCGTTGAAATCATATTGAACGTAGTATTGCTCCAGCATGACTTCTTCCAGCACCTTCGACAGCGCGTAACAACCGGGATACGCCGAATGTTTTTGCGTTTCAGTCACCGGGATCGGGTGCGGATAAACGAAGTGCCCCACGCCCGCATCGCCACCGATGAGTATGAACTGCTGAAAGGTAGGGCTGGTGCGGCAGGTTTCCAACAGCCAGAACAGGCCCTTGACCGCCACGTCCATGATCTGGTCGGGCGTCTCTTTGCACGTCGCCAGATGCACGACGTGCGTGACATCCGTCATGATGCGTTCGACATCGTCGCGCTGTTCGATCGAGCCACGCACGATCTCGATTCGATCATGCGGGTCAAGTTCGCGGTGATGGCACAAGGCGCGCACCACCATTGAGTCAAACTTTGAATCAGCCAACAAATGCTGAATGAAGGTTCGACCCACTTTGCCGGTGGCGCCCGTTACCAATAGACGAGGCGGATTGGACATATGCACTCCTTTGTTCACGGCAGCAACGGCAACGTAAAGATAAAGGTGCTGCCGCGCCCGACTTCGCTTTCCACCCAGATGCAGCCGCCATGCGCTTCCACGGCTAACTTGCAGAACGTCAAGCCCAGCCCGGTCGATGCTTTGCGCCCGTGCTCCATCGTCTGAACCTGACCGAATTTCTCAAAAATCCGATCAAAGTGTTTGGGATCGATGCCCGGCCCGATGTCGGTGACCGAGAATTGCACGGCGTGCTCTTCTGCGGCCAGGCGCACTGCCACGGTCACGACGCCCGCCGTCGGCGAAAACTTGATGGCATTGCCCAGCAAATTCACCAGCACTCGCTTGAGCAAGTCCAGATCGGCCTGAAACACCGGCACATCCGCCGCGATGTGCTGCACCACTTGCAGCCGTTTGTCTTCGGCCAACATCGTGATTTGTTCCACGGCCCAGGCCGTGACCGCCGCAGCCGATACGTCGGCCCGATTCAATTGCAGCGAGCCGCTTTCCATGCGCGCAATATCCAGCAGATTATTGATCATGCTCAGCAACGTGTCGCCGCCGTGCAGCACGCGGGTCAGCAACTTTTGCTGGATCTCGTTCAGGTCGCCCAGCTCACCGATCAGCGGCAGGCCCGTAATGAACGACGTCAAGGGCGTGCGCAAATCGTGCACGATCATGTGCGTCAGATCGTCGCGCAGTCGTTCCAGCGTTTGCAGCCGCTCGTAGTTGCTATGCAATTCGCTGTACAGACGCGCGTTCTCCAGCGCAATCGCCACCTGATCAGCCAGGGCCTGCAACGCGGTCACTTCGCTCTCATCAAAGGCGTTGCGCTGCACGCTCTGCAAATCCAGCACGCCCAAAAACCGCTCGCCCAACTTCAACGGCAGCACCAGCTCGGCGCGCGTCTCGG
>JAGOBP010000642.1 GCA_017999195.1 Thermoflexales bacterium | reverse complement strand
GCCCGCCACGTTGATCGAGACAGTGGGCGTTTCGGAATAACTTGTGCCCTCGCGAGTGTTGTAGGTGATCTTCAACTCGATCGGCTTGAGGCCCCCCCCAATGCCGCTCTTGGCCTGCATCTCTTGATTGAAGACGATCGTCTCGCCGATGTGAATCTTTTGCACAGTCTGCGTGCCCGCGTTGCCGATCGGCACGAAGTCGCCCGACGGAATGGTGAGCACGACGTTAAACGCCGTATCGTCGGCCACGTTCTTGATCGCCACCGACAAGACAAATGACTTACCCTGTGTCACTGCGCCGGGATTAGTGGAATACGACGCCACCGTCAACAACGGTCGCACAAAGGGCGCCGGACCGGGCGCGGGTGGCGCGGCCGTCGGTTCTGGCATGGCGTTCAGGCGCAGTTGCGGCGTTTCGGGCGACGTTTGCCCATCGGGATTGCGCACCTGCACCACATACGCGCCCACTTTCACACTGGCCGGTACTTTTGCAGTCAAAGTCGTATCGTTGATGAAGGTCGTCGGCAGCACGCCCCAATTGACGAGACGGATGGCCGCGCCGTCAACGAAGTTGCTGCCCAACACCGTCAGATCACCGCCCACTTCGACCCACATGGAACTCGGCTCGATGCCTTCGACATGCGGGCCGGGGACAGCAGTAGCGATGGGCGACTGCCACACTCCGGGGGACGCCGCCGCCCGATCGGGTTGCAGACCACTCAAGAGGACTGCGCCGACTAGCACAATCACGGCACATTTGGTTAAACGTGTCATCATCATCAATCCATTGCCTCAAATTGTTCATCAGACGCCACGCGCCCGTCCAAAAATCGAATGGTACGTGTTGCGCCACGTGCCCCGCGAGGATCGTGCGTCACCATCAAAATTGTGCGACCCTGTTGATTAAGATCAGACAGCAGGCTCATGATCTCTTTGCCGCTGGCGCGATCGAGGTTGCCCGTGGGTTCATCGGCCAGCACGATTTGCGGGTTGTTGACCAAGGCACGTGCAATCGCTACACGCTGTTGTTGCCCGCCCGATAGTTCCGTGGGGCGATGCTGAAGCCGGTTGCCCAGTCCTACCTGCTCTAATAGTTCACGCGCGCGCCGCGACCGTTCGCGGCGCGAGACGTTGGCAAAGCGCATGGGATACGCCACATTCTGTTCCGCCGTCAGCGACGGAATCAAATTGAACGACTGAAAAATAAAGCCGATCGTCTTGCGGCGATAGTCGGCCAGAGCGTTTTCGTCGAGTTGTTCGATCTCATGATCGGCCACGCGGATCGCGCCCGAACTCGATCGATCGAGGCCACCCAACAGGTACAGCAGCGTGCTCTTGCCCGAACCCGACGGTCCCATCACCACTGCAAATTCGCCCGCGTCCACTTCCAGATCAACGCCGTTCAATGCCCACACGATCTGCCGTCCGATGGAATAGCCTTTTTTTAAGGCGGAAACGGTGATGAGGGGCGAAGGCGAATGGCCGTTAGTCGTTGACATGATGCGTGTTGCGTAGTGCGTGTCACGCGGCGCCAGTCACGCACCACGCAACACGCACCACGTTTTAGAAAAGCGGAAATGATTGGCCGACCGTCACGCCGCCCAGGCTTGCGCCGACGACCTCGGGCAGGATGCGCACAGCCAGCATAATCACCATCGTGACCACGACGGCAGTGAGCGCTTTGCGAGTCTTGATGGTGGTGAAGATTTGGACACCCACCAACAACAATGCGATCTGCCAGAACAGATACACATCGACGCGGCTCAACAGCGCGTGAACCAGCACCGAACCGTCCGGCGATGGCGCGGCGAATCCGGCCAGGCCCGGCTCGGCGATCAATTTGCCCGCCGCCGAAATGTAGATGATTTGGACTAATAGATGGATCATGGTCGGCACGCTGGCCCACGCCACCAGATTCAGCGTGCGCGTCAACGTGCCGCGTCCGCCTTGCAGCGTAGAGAAAAGATGCAACAAAGCCGCCGTCATGCTCCACAACAGCAGCCCGCTGATCAGCGCCCCGACGATAGGGAAGACGTAGAGAAACACCGGCCCTTTGGTCGCCTCCAATGCCTGCTGCATCTGCGCCTGTTGTTCTGGCGTTAAGAATTGCTGGTTGTTTGGGTCGACGACAGGCGCGCCCTGCTCCAGCGCGGCCAACTTCAACGGCGCATTCACGATCACGCGCAGGGTCAACAGCGCCAGCACGATCAGGATCGGCATCAGCCAGATCGAGCGATCGACGGCGCGGATGGCCGTCAGCGTGGCGCGCGGCTTGAAGAGCATGCCGCCCAGCCATTTGAACTGCCACGGCTTAAGAGGTTTTTCGATCAGTTCTTCAACGTTTGCAGTGGCTTCAGCCATAACCTTGCCCCAAAGAAAATACGGATTGCGGAATAAGCGGCTAAATCACCCGAACAACGCGCATCCCAATTCAGACGTTGCCGTGGGTGGAAAAGTTCCAGTGCAATGGGTCATTGCAAACTCGTTATCACAATCAGCGCCTGTCCCGCGATATACAATACCCACACCACATCATGCACCAGCAACCAGCCGTTGTCGCGCAGTTCGCGATTGCCCAAAATCAGATCGGACACCAGGAACAACCCGCCGCCGATGGCCGTCAGGGTGAAGCGCGGGTCTTGAATCGCCAGGCCGCCCGCCGCGCCCGCCATCACGCTGATGAGCCACGC
>JAGOBP010000641.1 GCA_017999195.1 Thermoflexales bacterium | reverse complement strand
GGATTGGGCACATTATCCGGCGCGTAATACTGTCCGCCCACACTGATGGACCATGTGATTACAATCGAGAGCGCGATCAACACGCCCAGCGCAAGCACAGCCAGGCGGCTCTTCAACATCCGATCGATCATCGCGCCCAACGGCCACACCAACCACGGCAGCATCGGGATGAGATAGCGCGGCCCAACGGCCCAACCGCCCCACCACTGCGCCGAGCCGCTGACCAATAAAGTGAAGGTCACGACGATCGCCAGGCCAAAGCCCCATTGCAAGCGCGTGTCACGGCGTTGCGCCGTGCGGACTAAGCCGGGAAGCGCCAGCAACAACACCGGCGAGGTGAAGAATAGCCCACGGAATGGACTGATGGTCAACCCCCACAGCGCTTCCAATGTGGGCAGCCCGCCGCTGAGCACGCCCGTATCGATCAAAGCGCGCAAGCGTGGATTACCCACATATTGATACGTCAACTTGAACGGCGTGCCAAAAATCGCGGCATTGTAAGCGCCCAAGATCAACAGCGGCCAGCAGCCGCCCACAATGATCCAACTGATGGCGCGCGCATTGCGCTGCGTGAGAAGCGCGTACAGGCCAATCACGGCCGCTATGAGGGCTGCCGGATACTCGATGATGATGCTCCCGCCCAGCAGGCTGCCGATGGCCAAGGCTTTGAGGTTGGATAAGGCCGTTTGATTTTCGGAGCGAGGTGACAACTGGCTAAAGGCCACGTACAACAGCATGGCCGCGATTTGATGGCCGTACAGTGTGGCCGAATATGGCGCAACGACGGTGGCTGTGCCGTAAATCAACACGGCCAGCGCGCGGCTGCGCGCGGATAGATCAAAGCGGGCCAAGTCTTTGAATAGCCATGCGCTGAAGAGGGCAGTAGGCACGGCCATGATCAACCACGTCGTCAAAATCAAACGTCCCGCGAAGATCAGTTCGTCGGGCGACACCTGATCGATCGGACGGTTGACGGTTTGCGCAGCGGTGGGACTGCGCCCCAAAGTGAGGATGATCGATCGAACGACATCGAGTTCAGTCAGGGGGCGAATCACGGCATAGACGGGCACGGCCAACAACGATAGGCCGGGCGCTTTGTCGCTATAGGCGTGACCGTTGTACTCGGCATAGTCGCCGGTGTTGTTGGCATACGCATCGATGCTGAACGTGCCGCGTTCGACAATGGCCACGGTCAGATCGAAGCGCGTGTTTTGATTCCAGTCCAGCCAATGCGGCAAGACGTAGGTATAGGCCAATAGCAGGCCGATGAAGAGCGTGAGCGTTGTCTTGCGTTCGCGCATGGCGTATTTAGCGAGTAACGAGTGAGGCCCGCCGCATCAGCGGTGAGCCTCACTCGTTACTTGTTACTCGTTACTTCTTGCGACCCAACTTCGCTTCGATGATCTCCAGCAGCGTGGGCTGCCCGATTTCCTGCAACTCATAGCGTACGCGCTGTGTCGGGCGATTGATCTCGACGACGCGCCGCAGATCGATCGGGGTGGCGACGATGACCAGATCGCACGGCGTGTTGTTGATCGTCTCGCCCAGTTCTTTCATCTGCTCCGCGCCATAGCCCATCGCCGGGAGCACTGCGCCGGTGGTGGGATACTTGTTGTACGTCGCGGTGATCGTGCCCACGGCATACGGCCGGGGATCGATGATTTCCGCCGCGCCAAAACGCCGCGCAGCCACGACGCCCGCGCCGTAGGCCATTTCGCCGTGCGTGAGGGTGGGGCCATCTTCCACCACCAACACGGCCTTGCCGCGAATCGCCGCCGGATCATCGACGAAGATCGGTGAGGCTGCTTCGACGATGGTGGCAATGGGATTGACGGCGCGGATATTATCGCGCACTGTGGAGATATGATCGAGATCGGCGGTATCGATCTTGTTGATGACAACCACATCGGCCATGCGCAGATTGGTTTCGCCGGGGTGATAGGTCACTTCGTGGCCGGGGCGGTGCGGATCGGCCACCACGATATGCAGATCGCTCTTGTAGAAGGACAAGTCGTTGTTGCCGCCGTCCCACACAATCACGTCCGCTTCTTTTTCGGCTTCGCGCAAAATCGCTTCGTAATCGACGCCCGCGTAGATCACCACGCCGCGATCGATGTGCGGCTCGTACTCTTCGCGTTCCTCGATCGTGCAATCGTGCTTATCCAGGTCTCTGTAGTCCGCAAAGCGCTGGACCTTCTGTTTGACCAGATCGCCGTAGGGCATGGGGTGGCGAATCGCCGCGACTTTGTAGCCCAAACTCTTGATCACTTCGGTCACGCGGCGCGTGGTCTGGCTCTTGCCCGCGCCCGTGCGTACGGCACACACCGAGATCACAGGCTTGGTCGATTTGACCTGCGTGAACGTCGGCCCCATCAGGCGGAAGTCTGCGCCCGCCGCCAAAGCCTGCGACGCGCGATGCATCACCGTCTCGTGGCTCACGTCCGAATAGGCGAAGATGACTTGATCGATCTGGTGCTTCTTGATCAGATCAGTCAATTCCGCTTCGGGATAGATGGGGATGCCCGCCGGATACAACTTGCCCGCCAGTTCCGGCGGATAGCGGCGGCCATCGATGTTGGGGATCTGCGTGGCCGTGAAGGCGACGACTTCGTAGGCGTCGTTGTCGCGGAAGACCGTGTTGAAATTGTGGAAGTCACGGCCGGCCGCGCCCATGATAAGAACCTTGATTTTGCTCATATGCT
>JAGOBP010000103.1 GCA_017999195.1 Thermoflexales bacterium | reverse complement strand
ACCTCGGCACAGGCGGCGGTCTGGTGAAGGGTGTCGAGATTGCCAATCCGCAGGTGCGCGTAGCCGTGCAGCGCGTGGTGCCCACGGTCTTGACGCAGTTCTTTGGCCGCGCCCCGTCGCCGATGATGGCTCAAGCGCGCTGCGATGTGCGCGCGGGCGGCGGCCTGATGCCGATCGCCATTCAACGCTATGACGGTGAAGCGGGTGGCACGCGGCACGATCACGTCGCGAACAAGACCGCGCCCGTCTATCCCACGGACTCGGTGACGGTGACCTGGGCCGGGCG
This sequence comes from Thermoflexales bacterium, assembly GCA_017999195.1. Lineage (GTDB taxonomy): Bacteria > Chloroflexota > Anaerolineae > Fen-1058 > Fen-1058 > JAGOBP01. The sequence goes on along the minus strand of JAGOBP010000103.1, from coordinate 9,644 downwards.
CTATGGCCCGTTTCAAGTGCCGATTCCGGTTGCTCCGTATATCGCGTCAGACGGCGCATTAGCCGATTCCAACACCGGGCCGGAAGTGGTGCTGTTGGGCCAAAGCGCCGATACCAACAACAATACCAGCAGCATGCGCGATCTGGTCCTGCTGGACATTCGCAATGTGGCGTCGCAATATGCGATGGAATACTATAACGGCGCAGATTCGCAGGCCGATGCCGCGAAGAATATGTCGCAAGGCTGGATTTATCAGCATGGCTATCCCGGCCCGTTTCCACAAACCGGCTCGCAAGTAGCCATTCTCGATGGGGCCAGCGTGGCGTTTGCGGCCGGCGCCATGGATACGGCGGGTTATCGGGCCGGGGACGTGATCGCCGCCATCGTGTACGACGGCTACGTCTGGTCGCGTCCCGATTTCTCGGTCGCGTTGACGCCGCAATCAAACAATGGCATCAGCACCGGGTATCCCGTCGATCCCAGTTCGGCGCTGGTGTATACGTTCAACCTCGCCAAGGCCGGTCCGGCCAGCGCCGCCTGGTTCACGCCGCTTGATTTTGACGTGCAGCTTGACTTCACCAACGGTCCGCTGCCCGAAGAGACACACATCACCTTGAATGGCGTGGAACTCTTTGGCCCCGACTATGCCACGACCATCAACAACGTCACCGCCTCCGGCTGGAACGGCACACTGGCCATCTGGAGTACGCAAGCCGTAACGCAAGTCAACTATCTTAGCGGCATCAACGTCGTTGCAGAGTCCAGCTTGGGCTTAAGCCACGGCGCATCCAGCAACTATGGCTTTGGCGCCAGCACCATCGCTGCGGACTACACGGCGCGCTCGAACAGCGGAAGATTGATCATGCGCCAGGGCGATAGTTACGCCGTTAACCTCATTTCATTCGGCGTCGGCACGGCCTTTCCAAACGGGCAAGGCTGCGCCAACGTACCGGTGCAAGCCAGCCTGTTGTTGGGCGGCGTGCCGCAAGTGTGGGGGTCTTTCTTTTCCACGTCATCCGGCACGACGGTGGACATCAAAGACAGCACCGACAAAGCCATCAACCTGGGCTTAAGCGTGCAAAGCAATGCCTTTGTCGGCACCGACTATACGCTGCGCCTGACGGTCGGCCCCAAGACGTGCGGCGGCACGACCTTGACGTCCCACACGGTTGATGTGCCGGTCGAGATCAATCTGCCCGCGCCCACCGCCGCGCCCGATAAATTTGTGGTCATTCAAGGGTATGCCAATTTCAAAATCAGCCGTGTGGACTCCAACGACGTCTGGGGCTTTGCCATTAGCGGACTCTTCGAGAAGTACGAAGACCTGAGCCTGGGCCTGCGGCCGCGCCTGGTACCGTGGGGCTGACAAGCATTTCAGCCGCGCCTGAAATGCAATGCAACTGCAAGACAGTTGATCGCATCATATCAACTGCGGCGTGCTAAACTGCAATTGTTGAGATTGAGCCAAGCAGCAGTTATCACAGGAATCTTTATTCCTGCAATCTCATTGAGGAATCTATGAAACTCCGACGAGGTTGGATCTTCTACTTAGCAGGCTTGTTGTTGGCGATTGTCGCCGGTGTGCTGGCCGTGCTGGCTTTGCAGCAGGCCGTGCCGACGCCAGAGCCGGTTCGTCCCGCCACCCGACCGGTGATCGTGGCGAAACAGCCCATCTCTGCGCGCCAGGTGGTCTTGGTCGAAGCGCTGGACGTACGTGATTTTCTGCTCGACGAGATTCCCAGCGGCGCGGTCTTTCGCATGGAAGACGCCGTGGGCAAATTCTCGTTCCAAAACGTCGAGGTCGGCCAACCGCTGCTGGCGCAAAACCTGGCCGCGCTCTCGGCTGGCGGCACTTCCGGCATCACTTCTACCGCCCGCTTAGCGGCGTTGCTCCCGTCAGACAAAGTGGGCGTGGCACTGCCCGCGAATGATCTGCTCAGCAAGTCGGGCGAAGTGGACACCGGCGATCGCATCGACATTCTGGCGTCGATGATCGTCCTCGGCGGCACAGAAAGCACGGGGGGGCAGGTCACCTTGTTGACCTTGCAAGATGTGCCCGTCGTCAAGACTCTGGAAGAAGCGGTCCAGCAACAATCCAATGGCAATCAGCCCCCGGTGCGCGGCAAGATCACGGGCTTGATCGTGGCGGTTAATTCGCAAGATGCCGTGGCCCTGAAATACTTTGTGGACTCCGGCGCGAATGTCAGTATCGCCGTGCGGCCGCCCAAACTAACGGCCATCTTCCAGATTATCCCGGTCACGCTCAATTATCTGGCCGACCGGTTCGGCATCACCGTGCCAGAGCCCCTGCCCTAATATCAGGCCGCTTAGTGTTAGAAGTTCAATCGGGAGGATTGAATGCCGGAGCATCAACTCATCAACATCTTAGTCGCCGTGACCCGCGAACCGGTTTCAGAATGGGTCATCTCAACCTTGCGGGCCGAGGCGGGGGTCGTCCTCGTCGGCGCGGTGCCCTCGCTAGAGCGGGCTTTGCCCATCGTCAGTCAGCGCAAGATCGACATCTTGCTGCTGGACAGTGCCGTGTCAGACGCCAAGCAGATTGAACGCATTCAGGCCATCGCCGCCCTGCCCATCGCCCCGGCGATCGTGCTGGTGGTGGGCGCGGCCGAAATGCCATTTGTGCAGCAGGCCCTCTTTGCGGGTGCGCGCGGCTTCCTATTGAAGCCCTTCACGCAAGATCAACTCATGACCAGCCTGCGCCAGACGTACGATCTGCTCAGTCAACAGCGCCTGCTGTTGAGCGCCGCGCAGCCGTCGGTGGTCGAGGATCAATCGGCCGAAGTGTGTGTCTTGTTCAGCCCCAAAGGCGGCATCGGCCGCACCTCGCTCGCCACCAGCCTGGCCGTGGCGCTGCATCAAGAGACCGAACAAGCCGTCACGCTGATCGATGGCGATTTGCAATTTGGCGACGTGGATGTGGCCCTCAACGTCATGGCCCGCAAATCGATCGCTGATCTGCTGCCCTACGTCAACGAACTCGATCGGCAGATCATCGACAGCACGTTGATCCCGCACGCCAGTGGTGTGCGCTTGCTCTTGGCGCCGCCGCACTTTGACCCGGCTATCTCCGGCGATGAAGGCCGCCTGGCGCACATGGTCAAATCGGTGGCGGCCACCCGCCAGGGCTTTGTTGTGGTGGACGCGCCCGCCGGATTGAGTGAAGCGACGTTGAGCCTGCTGGATGTGGCACAGCGCGTCCTCTTGGTGACGGCGGTATCTGTGGCGTCACTGCGCGCCACGAAGCGGTTTCTGGAACTTGCCACCAAGATGAATTTTTCCAAAGACAAACTGGTGCTGGTTTTGATCGGTTATCGCAAAGATGATATTCCCCTCGAACAAATCGAGCGGCATCTGAACTGGCCGGTCGCCGCCGTCATCCCCAGCGATCCGGTGGCGATGGCTCAGGCGTTGAATCAAGGCCAGCCCATTGTGATGCGCGACCGCAATCATCCGATCTCCAAAGCCATTATCAAGTTGGCGCGGTATCTGGGCACGGAACCGGCCAGCGGTTCGCCGCAAACGTCCGCGCCCAATTCGCCCGCGCCGGTGCCCAGTCAACGCCCGGCCACCTGGCTGGCGCGCGTGATACCGGGTCAGGCCACGAATTAAGGGCGAGTGGCGGACGAAGACGGCGGCTGGCGCATTGATCTGACACAGCCGATCGCGCCATTTACAGGGAGTTGTCATGGGAATTCCACTCATCGGCTTGCTGGTTGCGCTGGCTATTCTGGCGATCTTCATCGGCCTGGGCCGCGCCATCGAAGTGCCGACGTCCAATCGGCTGGAAGATTACCTCAGCGACCAGCTGCCGGGTCAAGGCTCGGCGGCCATTCGCTCCCGGCGGTTTGGCGGCGCGGGCGATCTGGTTCTTGGCGTCGATAAACTTGTGCGCTCCGGTTCGGCCGGTGAGAATCTGGCCCGCCTGCTGCGGCAAGCCGATCTGCAAGTGACCACCACCGAGTTTCTGGCCTTGTGGCTGTCCGCCATCGCCCTGGGCCTGATCGCTGGCGTGGTGCTGACGCATCAATGGCTGCCGGCGGTCTTATTTGGCTTACTCGGGGTGGTTGCCCCGTATCTGCTCTTGCGCTCCCGTCAAACTGCGCGCCTGCGGGCCTTCAACGATCAACTCCACACGGTGTTGATGCAGCTGTCCGGTTCAATGCGCGCGGGCTATGGCTTGCAACAGGCCATCGACTTCGTATCGCATGAGATGCCCGCCCCCGCCGGCAAAGAATTCGCGCAAGTGCTGCGCGATATCCGGTTGGGACAAGCCACTATGGATGCGCTGGAAAGCATGACCGAACGTGTGCCCAGCGACGACTTGCGCCTGATCGTCACGGCGATTCGCATTCACTACGAAGTGGGCGGCAATCTGGCCGAAATTTTGGAGAGCGTCAGCGAAACGATCCGCGAGCGCGTGCGCATCAAAGGCGAACTGCGCGCCTTGACCGCACAGCAACGCATGGCCGGGTATGTGCTGGCGGCGCTGCCCATCGTCGTCTTTCTGGTCTTGATGGTGCTGAATCCTAATTACGAATCACGGCTGTTTTCGCCGGGGCCAACGCTGTGTATTCCCATCGGCGCCTTCGTGATGATGGTTACGGGGTTCCTCGCTATTCGCCAGCTCATCAAGTTGGAAGTCTAAGCGGAGTCAACGTCATGCCGTACAACGTATTATTAGGCCTGGCCGTTGGATTAAGCGTGTTGTTCTTCTGGTTCGGGCGGCGCGCGGCCCAACCAGAGACCACCGGCGACGATCAGCTGGCGCGTTTCCTCAGCGATGATCCCAATGCGGCGCTGTTGGAGTCATTTGCGTTTACCCCCAGCGTGCCCAGTTTTCGCGAGCGCGTGCTGGTGCCGGTGTGGCGCACCGCGCTGCAACGCCTGGGCCGCTTAACGCCCAGTTACAACGTCGAAGCGCTGACGCAGCGGCTGGAGACGGCCGGGCGGCCCAACGGCCTGAACGTGCTCAACTTCCTGGGCCTGAAATTCATCGCGGCCATTATGGGCGGCCTGCTGGGCTTTTTGATCTTCAAAGTACTGCTGCAACAACCGGCGTTGATGAGCGTGTTGTTCCTGTTCATCTTCATGATTCTGGGTTTCTATGCGCCCAACTTCTGGCTAAGCAGCGTCATTCGCAGTCGCAAACGCACGATCGTGCGGTCGCTGCCCGACGCGCTGGATATGATCGTCGTGTGTACCGAGGCCGGGCAAAGTTTCGATCAAGCCATGCGCCGCGTGGGCGACTACTGGCGCAATCCGCTGACCGATGAATTTGCCCGCATCCTGACGGAAGTGCGTTTTGGCCGCAGCCGGCGCGAAGCATTAATGTCCGCCGCCCAGCGCATGCAGTTAACCGAGATGTCCAATCTGATCGCGGCCGTGATTCAAGCCGATGAGCTGGGCGTGAGTATCGGCAAGGTGCTGCGCGTGCAGGCCGATCAGCTGCGAACCATCCGGCGGCAGCGCGCCGAAGAACTGGCGCATCAAGCCGCCATCAAGCTGCTCTTTCCACTGGTCTTTCTAGTCTTTCCAGCCATGTTGGCCGTGCTGCTGGGACCGGCTATTCCATTGATCATGGAGACCTTCAGCACCATGGGCGGGGGCTAAACCGTTCGACAAGGAATCGACCACATGGAAAACGATCCGCTCTATCAACAAGGTCTTAAACATTTTGGGCTGGGCCAGTGGTCAGAAGCCGTGGCCTGCTTTACGCAGCTGCAAATCAACCATCCCGAGGACGCGCGCGTCCGGCAGTTTTTGGAGACAGCCCGGTTGCGCGCCGCGGCCGGGACCGGACTGGAGCGCAGCGCACAGGCGCAGACCCGCTCGGGTTGGGTAACGATCGGTTCGCGCTTGATCGTACTGTTGATCATCATCGGCATCGGCGTGGCGATCTATCTGGCCTATCAGGCGTGGATTGTGCCCGCGCAAGTCGAGACTGCGCGGCTGGCCAAGTTCGATCGGTTGCGGCAAACCGCCGAAGTGCAGATCGCGTCCGGCCAGTACCCGGAGGCCGCACAGACCTATCAATCGATTCTGACGGAAGCGCCCGATGACCAGGCGGCCAGTGCGGGCCTGCAACGTGCGCAACAACTCGATCGGATTGCGCAGCTCTACGGGCAGGCGACGCAGTCCCTGAACATCGGCGATCAAGCCGGGGCCGCCCGCTGGCTGGAAGAGATCAGCGCGCTAGACCCCAACTATCGTGATACCACCAGCCTGTTGGCGCAGATCAAATTAACTGAGGATTTGACGAATCAATATGCCGAGGCCGAGCGTTTGCGGCAGGCCGGTCAACTGCTGGACGCGCTGCGCGCTTACGAAACGATTCGCGCGACGAATCGCAGTTTCAAGCCCGATGAAATTGACGCGACGCTCTATACCATTTACATGCAGCTGGCCGATAAGCAGTTGAAGCAAGCCACCACCGTGTCGGCAGTGGAAGCCGTCATCAGTCTGTATCAACAGGCGCTGACCGTGCGCCCGCTGGATGCGCCGGCCGATACGGCGCGGCGGCTCGCCTTGACCTTTGTGGATACGGCGTCGGCCTATCAGGCCAAGCAGTGGGACGCCGTGATTCAGAAAGCGTCGCTGGTGTACGAGCAAGCGCCAGATTACTTTGGCGGCAAAGTTCAACAGTGGTTATATGAAGCATACGTGACGACCGGGCGTGTGTTTTTGTCCAAGGGCGATCCGTTTTCAGCGCGCGATCGATTCCGTGAAGCGCGGCGGGTGGCGGTGACTGACGCGCAGAAGACGGAAGCCCAGAAGCTCTACACCGAGGCCGATACGCTGACCACGCCCACGCCTACGCCGACGCCCGTGCCAACCCTTAGGTCCACGCCCACGCCTATTTCGGCGGGCCATGTGGCTCCGGCGTGGACCTTGCGGCCCACGGGCACGCCCAACCCCAATCCGTTTATAGCGATCAACACCACCTACCTGCCCAACATGATCACAGGCGAGGGGTGCAGTTGGGCGGGTGTGGCTGGCCGGTTCTTCGATCGCCGGGGCGATCCACTGATCAGCGAAACACTGGGCATGCGCGTCATGGGACCGCTCGACACCGGGGTAGCGGCAGGCTCATACCAACTGCTGGGCGAGTCCGGTTGGATGGTGCAGTTTGACGCGCGCTCCAAAGTCATCGAAGGCTTCATTCAGGTCTTCTACAAAGACAAACCGGTGTCCGATCTGATTCCATTTAAGACGAGCAGTTCTTGCATGCAGAACATGATCATCATCGATGTGCAGCAGGTCAAGCCGCTGACCGATGGCACCTATCTTTACACGCCTAAAACCCCGACTAAGAAATGAAAGGAGGTGATACCCATGTTGTATTTACCACGCGAAGAAGGCCAGGGCCTGGTGGAATATGCGTTGATTTTAGTGTTGGTCGCGATCGTTGTGATCGTTATTTTGGCCCTGCTCGGCCCGGCGATTGGCAACGTTTTCTCCAACATCTACGGTAACGTGTAGCCCCCAGCAAACAGCCGCAGCATCTAGCAACGCGCCTCATTCGATAAACTCGAATGAGGCGCGTTTGACTTGTCCGGCGGGCCGCGCCGTGCCGCAGAGTTCAACGGACACGGCGCAACGTTCAACGGTTATTTCTTGGACGGCTTATCCGGTTTGTTTTGGCCGGGCGCGTTGCAACTGTTGCCCGGACACGCGGCCGGCTCACCCGACCCAGTTAGAACCGGCGACGACTTGCCATTGACCTTATCATCCGCCACCGGCGCGGCCTTCCCGCTCATGATCGAGCCAAGACCATTGCCACCCGGATGGATGCCGTACAGTTGCTTGATCTGTCCCCAGCCCTGACCGGACTGGAACATCTCCAAGACTTGCGTGGGCGACAGCACGCCGTTCGATACTTTAGCCGTCAGATACGCGCGCGCGATCACCCCATAGCCAACGCCCGCTTCATGCAGGGCAACCACTTCGGTGTACGGCAAGTGGAAGTACAGCGCCAGCCCATACGCAACCGGATGCGTCTGCGACACCGTCACCGTTGGCACAGGTGTGGCCGTGGGTGTGATCGTCACGGTCGGCGTAATCGTCGGATCAAGCAGCACACGCTGCGCCGGATAAGCGGCCATCGCGGGCGCGGCAAACGTCAACCTCACGATCAAAAACGTCAACGCCAATCCGCCCGTCGTTGCAAACAGCAATTTCGTCAATTTCATTTTTTCCTCCAAAATGGTTGTTCCTTAGTGCGCCCCAGCCCTACGAGTTACACCGACTTGAATCCGGCACAGATACGCCTGACCGGAAAATTGAGGACTTTCGTACCATTTGGACTTCAGGTTTTTTGACGCAGGTCGGCACAACAGGCACAGTTTGCACGCGGCCTCACACAAACGGGGACGCTTAACGACAAAAAATTCTGCGTGATCGACGATCACGCAGAATGATTAAGCCTGAAAATCAGGGCGAAGCCAGCGCCGCAAACTACTTGATATTCGGTAACGTAAACCAGAACGTGCTGCCCGCGCCCGATTGGCTTTCCACCCCGATCGCGCCGCCCATCGCTTCGATCAGGCTCTTCGTGATCGCCAGCCCCAGCCCGCTGCCACCGCTCGATCGGGCGCGCGACCGATCGCCGCGATAGAAACGATCGAAGACATGCGGCAAATCCTCAAGCGGAATGCCTTCGCCGGAATCGATCACCCTCACGCGCACGCGTTCGACTTCAGGGGTTACTTCGATCAGGATCGAGCCGTTCGCGGAGGTGTGGCGCAGCGCATTGCCCACCAGGTTGCGAATCACTTGCCCCACGCGATCGGCATCGGCTTGCACCAGCGGCAGATCAGCGGGCAGGCGTGCGCTCAACGTGATCTGCTGCGCCTCGGCCGCCGCCCCGAAGTTGCCCGTCGTCGATTCGATCAGCGGTCGCAGATCAATCGGGAGGGTGTTTAACTTGAGTTGTTTGGCTTCCGCTAAAGCGAGTTCCCTTAAATCATCGACCAATCTTTGCAGCAAGCGCGTTTCATCGTATAAAGTCGCAATCTCTTCGCGTTCCAGCGGATACACGCCATCGAGAATGGCGCGCAAATTGCCTTGAATCACGGTCAGCGGCGTGCGCAGTTCGTGCGCCACGTCGGCCATCAGGTTGCGGCGTAAAACCTCGGCCTGTTGGAGCGAATCGGCCATGTCGTTGAAGGCGGTGGCCACATCGGCCATTTCTTGCGTGCCGTTGACAACCACACGCTGATCCCATTGATGCGCGGCAAAGGCGCGCGCCGCGCCCGACAACTTCGACAATGGCGCAGCCAGCGTGCGGCTCATCAACAACCCGATGGCGATACCCAAGCCCGCCGCGATCACGGCCGCGACGATCAACGTGCCGCGCAACTGATCGAGGAAGTTCTGCTCATTGGGCGTCAGCGTGCCACGACCCTGCGCGCCCAACAGTAAATATCCGGCAATTTGATTGTTCGTCGTGATGGGCAACGTGGTCGCCAACTCAGCCGCAGAAAACGACGTGCCTACTCGCTCGTTGCGCTCGTCGTAGATCACCAGACCGTTTGCATCGGCCAACAGTAACGGCGGGCGGCCGCGTCCGCCGCTGCCTGCGCCACTGCCAGTACCCTGTCCGCCTTGATGGCTGGTGCTGCCAC
>JAGOBP010000640.1 GCA_017999195.1 Thermoflexales bacterium | reverse complement strand
GGATGACACGGTCGCCGGCCAGCCCTCCGGCCCGATCGAGCAGCGGCACCCGGCGGGTGCTGGTCATGCCGTACAAGCCCGCCTCGATGAAGTAATCGCCCGGCGGCAGCGCCTCTGGCACTTTCAGTTGATACGGATCGTTGACGTTTTGCCCTGCAATCCACTTGGGAATCCACAACTGCGTGGGGAACGCGCCGCCCATCGGCGTGTAATCTTCCTGCGCGATCAGTTGATTGTTGCCGTCGATGAGATGCACAAAGACGGTATACGACTCGGCCACCTGCTGCTGTGCTTGCCAATTCAACCACACCCCGATTGAGCCGCCCGGCTTAACGGTGATTGTCGCCAGCGGATCACTTGTCGATGTGCCATTGGCCGTTGCGCCCAGTAGCCCGATCTGCGCGTTGAAGTCGCCCAGCCGGGATTGATCTAAATCGATATGCGACTTTGTTGGCGCGATCACTTTAATCGTTTGCAATGGCACGCTCAAGTCCAGATCTCGGCCAACCGATAGATCACTCAGCCCCAACGTGATTGGATACTCACCGGGCTTGGCAGCGAAGGGCAGCGTAATATCATACCGCTCGACGATGACTTCGTTGGGTAACCACTCCGGCGTCAGCAAGCGCGAGTCGGTGGTCCAGCGATATTCGCGCCCGCCCACCGTGGCAAACGGCATGAGGATGTGCGTGGGCGTGAGGGTCGCTCGCATCGCCAGCGTCAAATGCGCCGTTTGCCCGGCCTCAATCGATGTTTGATCCAGCGAGTAACCTAAGATCTCAATGCCACCGGCATTGACGTTAAGTGCGTGATCCAACGGCGGCACACTCGTCTCACCCGGCGGCACGACGCGCCACAAGGGCCAATCGCCTTCGGGCCGCAGGCGGAACAAGCGCCCTTCCACCACGGCGCGGCGATAATCCGCCAGATACACCGGCCCGTCGTTGAGATGCGCGAAGACGTTATCCAACCACGGATTGGCCGAAGCGGTGGTCACATAGATCGGATTGACATCGGCTTGATCGAGTTTGCGCCCTTCGGTCAATTCCGCCACCCAGATCGGTGTCATCGCCTCCCACGGCGAGAGCACCACGGCGTGTTCACTCTTGCCCGCAAAGCGATCGAGGAGCGTGTCCACCCAATCCGCGCCGACGGTATAATTCGCCAATGAGACGCGCGGTGCGGTATCGATGAATTTGGCGATGGGCAAAATCAACAACGCCAGCCCAATCAAAACCGGGATTCCTCGGCGTGGGACGACTCGGAACGACACTTCGGAAATCGCCCACGCCCCCAGCCCGATGAACACCGTCAGCATCATAAACGGCAGCAGCAGATAGGCCATCACGTCTTGCACGGTGTTGATGATGAAGGCGTACAGCGTCAGAAAGAACACCGCGCCCAAGACAAACGGCTTGAGCGCTCGCCGCGCCAGCCAGAGCGCGCCGGGGATGGCTAACAGCAAACTAATGACGGGGAATTGCAGCTTCGCTAACTCAATGAAGACGCTGAAGCGCACGGGCTGATCGGCCAAACCAAAGTGAAAGAGATTGACGCGCAACCCCTCGGCGCTGACGAAGTGGATGAACGACTCCAGCGAAGTGATGTCCGTCGGGCCAAAGGGCGCGGTCGGGCTGCGGAGCGGATAGTACAGCCACGCACTCAGCCCAAAGGCGAAACACCCCATCAGCGGCAGCACCCGTCGAGGTTGGAGCAGCAATCGGGGGCGGACAAGAACGATAAATAGTGCGTAAGCGGGAAACGTAAAGACTAGCAACAGATGTTGCGTTGGGCTAAAGCCTGCGATCAAAGCAAAAGCGTATAGCCAACGATCATTCGCCGTGCGCCACCACTCGATCAACAGAAACACGCTGGTCGTCGCCAGCAGCAGCGTGATGATGTGCGCGTTGGTGTGGATGCTTTGCTGCCACACATCGGTCGCGGCGGCAAAGGACAAGCCCGCAAACAAAGCGGCTAAATGCGAAACAAACTGCGACGCCTCGCGGCCCGTTGCTACGCGGACACGGGTAGGCGCAAAGGACGCTAAGTCTTCAGTATCTTTCTTTGCGCTCTTCGTGTCTTCGCGGTTAAGTGTTAGTCGTTGAACGATCAGATACACTAAGGTAGAACTCAACGCCCCCGCCGTCGCCGCGAGGAGATGCGTGCGGTACGCCACCGAGCCAATCGCCACGATGCGCTGCCACGCGCCCGCCAGCAGGGTGTAAAACGCATAGCCCGGTGGATGCGCGATGCCAAACACCCACGGAATAAAGGTGTACTCGCTGGGATCGCCAGGCACTTGCGAAGGGGAAATCGACGCGACGTAGAACCCAAAGGCCGCCGCAAACACGATCGAGCCGAAAAGGAGCGTGAGATGTCGTTGAAGAAAGCGCATGATGGCAAATCCGTGGCGATTATAGCACGCCCCCTCCCAGCGCCGTCACCTTTCCCCGCCCGTTGCATCCAACCACTAAGCGATTGACTTTGCCTCAGACAGTCGTTACAATTACCGCACTCGCACCACCGGACTCATTGCAGTTCAAATCCACCATCAGGAGACCAGCATGCCCAGCAACACGTTGACGATCACCGACAACCGCACCGGCAAGCAGTACGAAGTCCCCATTCAGGACGAGACGATCAAGGCCGGGGATCTGCGCCAGATCAAAGTCAATGCGTCTGACTTCGGTTTGATGACCTACGATC
>JAGOBP010000639.1 GCA_017999195.1 Thermoflexales bacterium | reverse complement strand
GGCGACGCGGCGGCGCACATTGAGATCGAGTTGACCATCAAGGGGGGCGCCATCAAAGGTGATCGCGCCGTGCGTGGGGGCTTCCAGAAATTGCAGCAGGCGCAGCAGCGTGGTCTTGCCAGAGCCACTTGGCCCGACCAGCGCTAGCACTTCACTGCGCGCGATGTCCAACGCCGGCAAATCGAGGATGGTGCGTGCCGCGTAGCGATGTTGAATTTCGCTGAGTTGATACAGCCACTTATCCGTCACGTGCCACTTTCTCCAAAATGGGTTGCAGTACGCTCATCATGCGCGCCAGCCGTTCGGCCACGCGATTGAGGTAGTCGTCGTTCAGCGTTTCCAACGGGATGGTTTCGTAGACTTTGGTCCAGCCCTTGTCCCACATCTCGGCCTCCACGTGATCGCCCAACTCGGCCTTGATTTCAAAGAGATGCTGCATGAAGCCGTTGAGCAGGCGCGCGTTTTCGTCGGGATTACGGCTTTCAAAATGCAGGCCAATCTCCAAAATGCCGCGCCGTTCGCCGTGGGTCACCACTTCGTAATGCAACTGCGCTTGGGCGTAGTAAAACTGCACCAGCCATGAACGCAGGTTGACTTTGAACGGTTGCAGATTCTTGGGGAGTTGAGCGCGCACGGCATTGGACAGCGCGCGCATGAATTCGGCAGATTTCATCGGCGGAGTGTGGCGATGAGGCGCTTGGGGTTGAGCAACAAATCGAGCGCGTCGTGGACGTTGTTCACAACAATGTCAGCGGCAGCCAGCGCCTCACCCGATAGCCCTTCGTGCCCGATCACGGCAAGGCCGATGGCGGCGGCTTTGAGCATATCCACATCGTTGGCGCCGTTGCCGATGGCGGCCACTTTGTTCGCGGTCAGCGCGTACACGTAATCGGCTTTTTGTTCACGCTCGCGGCCGTCGGGCTGAAGGCGATCGGCGGTGAAGCGCAATTGCTGATCGATCGTCACTTGCTTGCCGTGCGTGTCTGCCGTCAGCAGGCGCACGTCGAGTTTGCCGCGCAGCAGCGCGATTTTGTCCGCGACGCCGTCGAGCAATACGCCGTCGGTCGCCAGCGTGCCGTTCACGTCAAAGACCGCGTATTCCAGTTGAATGATCCCGCGTCCGGGGATGGCTAATTCAATCATGAGTTTTCACACACCACGTATCACGCACCACGTCTTCAGTAATTCCACACCGTCAGTTCTTTTGCGCCGCGCCGATTGGTGCCTTCGCGATTGATACTGCGAATCGTCTCGAAGGCTTGCAGTTTGAAATCAAGGTTGAGGTCTCTAAACGTCTTCTCGTACAATGCCTCAATTTCCGGTGTGTCGGCATTGTTGATCAGCACGTAGCAGCCGCGCTTCGCCAAGCGCCCGATCCACGCCGCCAGCCGTTCCTGCTGATCCCAGCCAAAGCCGCCCGACGTATAAGCCACAAAATTCGCCGTGCGACTCAGCGGTTGATACGGCGGATCGATATACACAAAATCGTGCTTGCGAGCCTGGCGCAGCGGCTGTGTGAAATCGTTGCACGTCAACTCCACGCGCTGCAAGGCGCGATTGACGACGCGCAGCAACGGCAGATCGAGCACGCGGGGCTTCCTGTGCTGGCCGAACGGCACATTGAACAGGCCGCCCGCATTGACGCGATACAAGCCATTGTACCCGGTCTTGTTCAGGAAGATCGTGCGGGCCGCGCGGGTAACAGGCTCGGCCAACCCGAAACCGGGTTCGCGATCGAGATTGCGGATGTAGTAGTAATAGGCCTCGTCGCCGATGTGGGCCTGATGTCGCGCCAGTTCCGCAATCAAGTCATCCAGCTGATCGCGCACGACGCAATAGACATTCATCAGTTCGGCGTTGAGGTCATTGAGGATGGCCGGTGACTTGCGCAGGCGCGGGTTAGCGCCGATGCGGCCCAGATTGAACAGGCGAAAGAAGACCGCGCTCGCGCCCGCGAACGGTTCGATATAGCGATTAAATTGGGGCGGAAAGATAGGGGCTAGCCGGTCGAGCAGTTGGCCTTTGCCGCCGGGCCACTTAACAAATGGGCGTGCTTCGGGCATGAACACGTCACCTGATCCAGAATGATGGCGATTGTATCACACCCTTGCAGCAGGAGCGAAGCCGGCGCGCCAGAAACTGTGCCGCTCATTCACGTGCTGCTGCCTGGCCCTTACTTCGGCCAATGCAATTGGTAGCAGTCCTGGCCGATAAGCGTAACCTCTGCGCCATCCGCTTCGGCCTGATCGGCCAGAAAGCGCGAAAAGCATAACGGCCGATCGGACCCGGCCAGCTGCGCGGCGTACTTGTCGCGCTGTTCGGGCACCATGTACGGCAGGTTCAACACCAGCACATCGGGGCGGTGATGCTCCACGATTTGCAGGTATTCCGACACGACCACGGTTTCCCAGTCGCCAAAGTACACAGCCCGATCGGGCAGCTGCGTCAACTCGGTCAACTGCTGGTCGCGGATCGACGCAAACTGGCTCATATCCGACTGCGGGTAAAACACGATCAACTGCAAGGCCAGCAGGCCCGTCGCCACCCCGTAACTCACCCGGCGCGAGGTGTGTTGCGCCAGCCAATCCAGCCCGGGGCCGATCCAGATCGCCATCAGCCACAGGCAGACGCCATACATCGTGTACTTGTCGAAGACTTCGTAATTGAAGTAAAACACGGCGGTTGCGGCAAATGCGATTAAGGTCGCCATG
>JAGOBP010000638.1 GCA_017999195.1 Thermoflexales bacterium | reverse complement strand
GTCAACGCTTGCCCGCCACCGATGCCGCCGGGCAGCGCATAGCCGACGATAAAGTCTTGGTCTTTACGCTCAAATAAGCGTCTGTCATCATGAGTGCTTTTCTTCGCCGCCACGCATTCCTTTTGCTCGCGTTGCTCATCTTTGCGCTGGCGGTCTTTACGCGCGCGGGCGCGTTGAAGAACTACGTCACGCCCGATGAGCCGGTGTGGGTGCTGCGCTCGTTAAACTTTAGCCAGGCGTTAGCGCGCGGCGAGTGGGCGGCCACCGCACAGATGGGTCATCCTGGCGTCACGACGATGTGGCTGGGGTCATTGGGCATCGCCGTCAAACGCCTGGTCGATCCGGCCGCGTCCACCGAGGCTATCACCTGGCTCAGCGGGCTGCCCTCACTTGCGCCGGAAAACGCCGAGGCCTTCAAGCGGCTGGGCGTCTTTCTCACCTTTGCCCGCATCCCCGTAATCCTCGTCAATGCGCTGGGCGTAGTCGTTGCCGTGTGGTTGTTGCGCCGCCTGTTCGATCAACGCATGGCCCTCATCGGCGGGCTATTACTTGCGCTCGATCCGTTTACGGCCAGCCTCAGCGGCTTGCTGCATGTGGATGGTTTGTTGACGACGTTCATGTTGTTGTCGGTGTTGGCACTGCTCATTGGGATTCGCCCCTCACCCCCAACCCTCTCCCCGACAGGGCGAGGGCGTTATCGGTGGTTCGCACTGTCGGGTGCGTTTGCTGCATTGGCTTTCCTGAGCAAATCACCCGCGCTATTTTTGTTGCCGTTCACTCTGCTCGTTTTGTTCGTTGCGGTCCTCTCGCGTCGGCTCACCTTCATGCGCGCCGCGCTCGGCTTTTTGTCATTTGTCATTGTTCATTTGTCATTGTTCATTGTTCTCTATCCTGCCATGTGGGTCGATGCGGCGGGCACGTTCAACGGCATCGTCGGTCTGGCCGCTTTCCTCAGCGCCAATCCCGTGCGCCCCACGTTCTTCGAAGGCCAGTACGTGCTCAATCACGGCGCAGAGTTTTATCCCACCGCCATGATCTATCGGCTCACGCCCATCGTGATGATTGGGCTGCTCGTCGCGCTTGCCGCCGCGATCATCAACGCCCGCACCACGCATCACGCACCACGCCGTGACCTTAAAATCAATCTGACTTTGTTGGCTTTCTCTTTACTATTCATCGTCTTCATCACGCCCGTCGCCAAGAAGTACGATCGCTATATGCTCCCCGCGTTGACGCTATTGATCCCGGTCGCGGCCTGGGGCTATGGGCAAATCCGATCGCGCTGGGCGGCCCCGCTGATTTCAATTGCGGCTGCAGCGATCAGCCTGGCCTATTGGCCGTATCTCTTGATGCACTACAATCTTTTGCTGGGCGGGCCTGAAGCCGCTCAACAGCATTTTGCCGTGGGCTGGGGCGAAGGGCTGGGCGCGGCGGCCAACTGGATCAACGCGCAGCCCAATGGTCTGCAATCGACCACGGCCACGGCGGCGATTCCATCTTTCGCGCCGATCTTCAGCGGCCGCTCCACCTGGCTGGATGATCAAGGCCTAGAACTTAGCGACTATTACGTCGTGACGTTGAGCGAAAGCCAACTCGATGCCAATTGGCAGGTGCGCTTCGCGCAGCGCGGCTCGATCGTCCACACCCTCTCGATCGGCAACGTACCGGCCGCCTGGGTGCTGATCAACGATCGGGCGGAACAACAGGCCGCGCAATTAGCTCAAGCGAATCCCACCACGGACGTCGTCGTGACTTTGCTCGATCTGCCGGTCACGCGCCTGTATCGCGGCGCGGCTCAACACGTGGTGCTGCCGCGCGAGATCACGCCCGTCCAGATCGAACAAACGCTGAATGATCTCAGCACGCGCTATCGGCGAATGTGGGTTGTGTGGAGCGAGGCGGCGTCGCCGGTGGTGCAGGCGCAGGTGCGGAACTGGCTGACACAGGCAGCGCAGGAAGCGCAGTCGACCGAGTTTGGCGCGACGCACGTAGCGGCCTATGATTTCAAGCCCAATCGTCTGGGCCAACTGGAGCCGCTGCGCGTGCAGTTCAACGGCAACTTTGCGCTGCTGGGCGTGACCGCTGTGCCGCGCGGCCGTGCCGCCGACGTGGCGCTGCGCTGGCAGGCATTGACGCCCACAAGTCCGGCCTATTCTGCGACGCTCCAACTCATCGACGACAGCGGCGCAGTGTGGCAGGTGGGCGGCAGCGCCATTCAAGATGCAGACCAGTTCCCCACGCCGCGCTGGCTGAACGGGCAGGTGGCCGAGCAAATTGTGCGGCTGGATCTGCCTGATGAAGCGCCGCCCGGTCATTACCACGTGCGCGTCAGCGTCGATCAGGCCGACGGGCAGCGCGTGGGCTTGTTCAGCGCGGCGGGCGTATTTTCCGGCACAGCCCCCATGTTGGCGACGCTCAATTTGCCCGCGCTCGATCGGCCGTTGAGCACCCTGCGGCGCAGCCTCGAATATCCCTTCACGCACAGTTGGGCCGATCAGATCGAGGTGCTGGGCTTTGACAGCGGGCCGGGCGTGGTCATCAACGGCGACCTGTGGGCGGTGGATGTGGTGTGGCGCAGCCGCGCCACGACGCTGCCCATCCTGGGCATCATCTGGGAAGTGCGCGATTTGGTCGGGCAAAAAATGTTTAGCACGCGCCTGCCGCTGAGTTCATATGCCACAGTTTTGTGGCGCAACGGCGAAGTGCTTGGG
>JAGOBP010000102.1 GCA_017999195.1 Thermoflexales bacterium | reverse complement strand
GAATACAAGGCCGCGATGCCCATATCCGCTTTCAACAGTGACATCTCTGCATTGTCCAGCAAGGCGCGAAAGAACGGCCATGCTTCATAGAGTTCGCTTAACAACGATGTGCGCTGTTGAGTCAAGGCTGTGCCTAAGCCATACCAACCGGGCAAATTGAAGCGGCTTTGCATCCACGAAAACACCCATGGAATGGCGCGAATATGCGTGACTTGCAAAGCGCCGCCGCGACGAGTGGTGGGGCGTGAGCCAATCGACAGTCGACCAATCTCATCGATGGGCGTGGCATAGCGCCAATACACCATAAATTCAGGTGTTTCGAAGATCAACGCCCGATAGGTGTCGCGTGCGACGGCGGACATGGCGTTTAACGCTGCGCGCCAGATTGGTGGTGCATCCTTCGACTGCTCGGCGGGCGCATCCTGAGCGGAACGCAGTGAAATCGAAGGACGCCCGCCGCTCCGCTCAGGATGCATATCGGGCGCAGACGCGAGTAAAACCGCACTCGCAATTTGTTCCAAGTGTCGATGCGCCAGATCGGGATTGGCGTACCGCGCTGAAATTGTCTCACCCTGTTCAGTCACACGGAAGCGACCGCTGATCGTGCCCGGCGGTTGGGCGCGAATGGCGCGATTGGCCGGGCCGCCGCCGCGCGCCACGGTGCCGCCGCGCCCGTGAAACAAGGTGAGTTTGATATTGAAATCCGCGCAGACTTTGGCGATATTTTCCTGTGCTTGATACAACGCCCAATTCGCCGCCAGATAACCGCCGTCTTTGTTGCTGTCCGAGTAACCGATCATCACCATTTGCTGGCCGCCACAGCGCGCCAGATGCAAACGATACACATCCAGCGAAAATAGATCAGTCAGGATGCGCGGTGCGTGATCGAGATCATCCAGCGTCTCGAACAACGGCACAATGTGCAAACCGTCGGCGCAGCCCGCCCAACGCGCCAGCAGCAAGACGGTCAACACATCCGCGGGGCCGCGCGTCATGCTGATGATAAACGGGCCAAGCAGTTCGCGGCCATAGACTTGTTGGACGCGCGCGATGAGTTGAAACAGCGCCCACGTCTCGGCAGTTTCGGCGGTGACGCCGGGATGCGGCGCAAGTTGCGGACTGGGTTGCGACAGCAACTTGATCAGCGTGCGGGCGCGATTCCGATCGTCGGCTTGTTCAAACGCTAAATCAATGTTGAGGGCGCGCAAGAGTTCGGCCAGCGTTGCCGTTAAGCGCGCGCAATCTTCGCGCAGATCGAGCCGCGCGGTGTGCAGGCCAAAGATGTCGAACTGACGGCGCACGGCGGTAAATTGATCGTCGATCAGATCAACGGGCAGCGCGTGCGCAAACGAGTCGAGGGGCGCGGTAAAGTCGATCGGTTTGACGCGGGCCGTATGTGGCGCAACGTCCAGCAAACGAGCGGTCATATCATCTTTCGAGGCCGCTTCGAGATCGCTTGCTAGCAACGATAAAATCAAACGATACGGCTCTTGACTGTAGCGTTTTTCCAGATAGGCCACGTGCTGCGGCAAGGGGCGACGTCGATCGAGCCACTGCTGCAATGCGAACGGCGTGGGAATGCGATGCGCGCTGACGCTGAAACGGCGCGCTAATTCTTGCAGCGCGCGGCGATAATGCTCTACCGCGAGACCGCGATGCAGGCGCAGTGTTTCGGCCGTAATTTCAGCGGTGACATTGGGGTTGCCATCGCGGTCGCCGCCGATCCATGAGGCCAGCGTCAACCAATCGGCAGGCGCGTTCAGCGTTGGATAATGTTCATGCAAAGCCACATCGAGGTCGGCATAGAGGCGAGGCAATGCGTCCCAGAAAACTTCTTCGATGAAGTACAGCCCAATGCGCACTTCATCCGTGACCGAGGGCTTCGCCGTGCGTGATCGATCCGTCAGCCACAACGAGGTGATCTCAGATCGCAGTGCAGCGACGTGCGCGTGTCGTTCGCGCGGGAGCAAATCTGTTTGATGCAGCGTGCGCAGCAAGGCCGTGATGCGTTGCAATTTGGACATGATCGTGCGGCGGCGCGCTTCGGTGGGATGCGCGGTTAGCACCAACTCGACATGGAGATTGTTTAGTAGCGTTGCGAGTTGATCGGGAGCAACGCCGCGCGTTTTCAACTGTGAAATGGCATCCGCGATGGATTCGGCAATGGGCGCAGATTGCAGATCACGTTCGCGTTCGCGCAGCGCCAACACCCGATAGTCTTCTTCAGCGAGGTTGACCAGATCAAAATACAGCGCAAAGGCCGAGGCGATGGCGCGGGCAGCCGACGGCGACAACGCGGCGACTTCGAGCGCTAACTGCTGCGCAGCCGAGGCATCATAGGCGCGGCGGGCCTTGGCCAATGCGCGAATGCGCTCTTCGGTCTCAAACAGCGCCGTCGATTCCTGCGCGCTGAGCACCTGGCCAAGCAATTCGCCGAGGAGGTGAATGGTGTCAGAGAGGTCCATGATGACTAATGCGTAATCCGTACTGCGTACTGAAACTCACGCACCACGCAATACGGATTACGCAGTACGCATTCGGCTTTAATTCATCCCCGCCCGCATCGCGGCGGCCACTGCGCCCGCGCGATTGCTGACCTGCAATTTCTGTAAAATGTGATCGACGTGCTTCTTGACGGTGTTGGGCGTGATGCCTAATTGCTCGGAGATTTCACGATTGGTGTAGCCGCGCACCAACTGGCTCAACACTTCGCGTTCGCGATCGGTGAGTTCGCGCAGCAATGCGGCCGCTTCGGGATCGGTGGTCGCTTCCGACGGCGCACTCGGTTTGGGTTCAAGCGCGCCCGATCGGACCGCCTCATCGACCATGCGCTGAAAAGCGCGGCGATCGAAGCCTTCTTTTTCCACAAAGGCAAACGCACCGAATTCATCATACGCTTTATCGATGTCTTCCGGCGCGCCCAGCGCACTCACGACAATGGCGGGCAGGCCGCGCTGCCGCGCCGCGCGCAAGAACCAGAAGCCGTCGCGATTGTCGTGCGGATCAGCCGAACTGACCAGATGCAGATCGACGATGGCTAAGGCTAATTCGCTGCGTTGCAGCCAGCCGCGCGCCTCAGCGTAACTGACTGAAGTATGCAGCACATAGCCCGCTTCACCCAGAATATCTTCATAAATGGCGCGCCAGCCCGCGTCATCTTCGATGATCAAAATCTCTGGTTTTGAAGGCAAAATCATTTGTTCGGCGCGTTGAATCAGCGGGATGAGTTTATCGCGGCGAAAAGCATCCTTGGGCAAATAGCCTAACACTTTGGGTTGTCGCTCGGCGGTCGCGATCAACTCTGCGACCGATAAACCGGATAACAAAATGCACGGCGTCCCCAGGGCCGTGATGCGCTCCATCAAGCGCAGCCCGTCGCGATTACTGGCTGCGATCGGATCAAGCGACGCATCCAGAATCGCCAGGTTGTACCCCGACAGATCATCGGGCGGCGTGGCGCTGGTGGTGATGGCCCAGCCTAATTCGCCGACAATTTCAGCCACAATGCCGCGCCAGCGCGTGTCATCGTCTACGATTAAGGCGCGGGGAGTTGGTGTGTTCATGCCTGTTCCTCAGCCGGTGGCAAATGTACGTTGAAGGTGCAACCGGCATCCAAGTTGTTGTTGACGCTGATGCTGCCGCCGAAGCGCTGCACCAGCGATTTGGTCCACCACAAGCCAAAGCCCAGTTTTTTGGCCGAGCGTTTGGTTGAAAAATCAGAATCGAAAATGCGGTCGCGGACCGCATCGGGCACGCCGGGACCGTCGTCGCTGATCGCCAGATCGATCCAGCGGCGATCGGGATCGATCGGGTCCGCGATCATGCGCCCGCTCACGGTAATGTGTCCGCCCCGATCGCCAATCGCGTCGATCGCGTTTTCGATCAAGTTGAACAGCACCAGGCGCAATTGTTCTTCACCCGCGATCACGGGCGGCAGAGATTCTAACCCCGTGCTGCTCAATTGGATGTTCGCCGGCACGCTCAAACGCGAACAGGCCGTGCGGTAACACGTCTCGATCGAGGTGGGTGCCAACCTTAAAGGCCGCAGATAGCCCATCGATTCGCGCGCGGCCGCCATCGTGGCGCGCGCGCTGTCTTCGATCTCGTGCAAAGCGTGATCGACGTAGGCATCGGCTTGCAGGGCGGGGCGTTTATCCAGCACACCTTGCACCCGCACGGGAATGACGCCGATGAGATTATTGACGCGATGCAAAAGATTCGCGGCGATGTCGCCGAGCACGGCAAACGTTTCGGCCACGGCTTGTCGTTCTTGTGCGGCTTTGAGTTGCTCCAATGCTTCGGCCTGTTGCAAGGCAATCGCGGCATGATTGGCGAGTGAGGTTAGCAAGCGCGTGTCCCAATCCGAGAAGGTGCGCGGCGCAAGGGTGTACACGCCCAGCGCGCCGCGCGCCACGCCGCCGTGAGGAGTATGATCGCGCGTGATCAACGGCACGATGAGCGCCGACACCAACTGCATGCGCTGCACCAACTCCGGCCGCAGCACACGCGGATCGGCCTGAAGATCAAGGCTGGCGATGGGCTGGCGGGTCTGCACCGCGCGGCCGATCAGGCTGCCGTCCAGCGGCACACTGTAGCGCGGCGGAATGGCGGCCGTGGCGGCGCGGCGCACCAGCGCATTGGGCGCGCTGCGCTCGATCTCCCAAATGGCGGCATGATCGACGTTGAGCAGATCGCAGGCGCGCTCGATCAGCACGGCGAACAAATCATCGGGCGCGTGATCGATCAGATGCGCGCTGACTTCTTCGATCGTGTCCAGCAATTTGGCTTCTTGAATGGCGATGACGGCTTGCGTGGCTAGTGCCTCAAGCACTTGTTGATGTTCGGTGGTGAAGGCGTCCAGACGCGGGCTTTCGACGTTGAGCACGCCTTCCAGCCCGCCGCCGGAACCCAGCAGCGGCACGGCCAATTCTGAGCGCATGTCGCGCGCCGGATCAAGCGGGCGATAGATGTCCGCCCACGGCGGCTGATGCAGATCGCCGATGCAGGCGGGCCGTCGATACTTGGCGACCCAGCCCATGACGCCGCTGGTCTCGTCAAGCGCCAAACCCCGATCGGCTTCGTCGTCCTCACCGGCCCCAATCGTGGCCCGCATCTTGAGCAAATTGTGGCGCTTGTCGATCAAGCGAAATGAACCGTGCTCCACGTGAATGAGTTCGAGCGCGGTGGCGAGAATTTCGTGCAACGTATCTTCGAGGCGCAAGCGCGAACTGATGAGCTGCTCGGCGCGTTGGAGCTTCTCCAGCTGATCGACTTTGCGTTGCAGCGTGCGATTGATGCCTTCAAATTGACGCGTGTTGTAAATCGCCACGGCGGCCGATTGAACGAACGTATCGAGCACGAGCAGTTCGTCTTCGGTGAAGCGCCGCGCGGAGCGTAGATCGATATACAGCGCGCCGACCGGCTGACCCACGACGAGCAGGGGATAGCAGGCCGCGCTGCGAATGCCCGCCTGATATTTCAAGGGATGCAGCGGGATGCTGTTTTCTTCGTAGGACAGCACACGCGAGCGGCGGATGAGCGCCGTCGCGCCGACGCCGTTGCCGCGCGGCACATCGCCGATGAGGGGAGCTTCACCTTCGCCCGCGGACACGCGCGAATCGGGATCGAACTGGCCGGTGGCCGCGTCGTAGGTGTAGATGACGGCGCGCACGTTGTCGCCTTCGGCGGCGTTGACCAATCGGACGGCGGTGGCCGCGATGAGTTGCAGCGCTTCGGTCAATGAGGTGCTGGCATCGATGCGGTTGATGTCCGCGCCCGCATCGCGCAGGATGAGGAGCGCGTCGGACACGTACGAACGATCGGTTGGGGCGATGGGCGAATGATTAGTCATGATGTGACGAGCGCAAGCATCCTTCGACTATACTGCGTTCCGCTCAGGATGCTGATCGTGTATGAAAACGCCCTCGATCAACTGTCTGACGCCGACGAGTGATCGAGGGCGACCTGGCCCTGAGAAAGATATTTGGTTGGTGAGACCGGCTGCGAGTGTAGCACGCGCCTTTGCTGGTGTCAATGCTGAAAGCAGCAGCCTCACGCAAAGCGGCAAAGCAACAAAGCAAAGAAGGGGTTCTGTGGGGCGTTTGCTTGTGTAGATTGGCTAAACGTTGCGGAATGAATGATGTGCAGATTGCCGATTGACGGTATCTGCGGGCTGTGATAAAGTTCACGCCACTCTGAACTAGTGTAGGTAATTACCGATGACATTTAACCGACTCAGCCTCCGTTCTAAGCGTGGCCCGTCCTCCCAATAGGGAAGGTCGGTTGTTCGCGCTTGAGTGAAACCTGAGTCGAAGTCGCTCGAAATCGCAAACGCCCGCCCACCCGGCGGGCGTTTTATTTTGCCCAGGAGGCCCCATGTCCAAGTCGAAACCTAAGGTAAAGAAAGTCGTGCTGGCTTATTCCGGCGGATTAGATACGTCGGTGATTGTGCCGTGGCTGCGTGAAAATTACAACTGCGAAGTGATTTGCTTCTGCGCCGACGTGGGGCAGGGCGAAGAATTGTCGGGCCTGGAAGAGAAAGCATTGGCCAGCGGCGCGAGCAAATTGATCGTCAAAGATTTGCGTGACGAGTTCGCCAGCGAATATCTGTTCCCGATGCTGCGCTCGGGCGCGGTGTATGAGCGCAAATATTTGTTGGGCACATCCGTAGCCCGACCGCTCATCGCCAAGTATCAGGTCGTCATCGCGCACGAAGAAGGCGCGGATGCGTGCGCGCACGGCTGCACGGGCAAAGGCAATGATCAGGTGCGATTTGAATCGACTTATATTGCGCTGGATCCGCGTTTGAAGGCCATCGTGCCGTGGCGCGAATGGAACATTCGATCACGGCAGGATGCGCTGGATTATGCGCGCTCGCACAACGTGCCCGTGACGGCGACTGAGAAATCGATCTACAGCCGCGACCGCAATTTGTGGCACATTTCGCATGAAGGCGGCCTGTTGGAAGATCCGTGGATCGAGCCGGAAGAGAGCATGTATGTGCTTAGCAACTCGCCGGAAAATGCGCCGAATGAACCGGAGTACGTGGAAGTTGAATTTGAAAACGGCTATCCCATTGCGGTGAACGGCGAGAAGATGTCGCCCTATAAGATTGTCGAGACGCTCAACGTCATCGGCGGCAAGCACGGCATTGGCCGCGTCGATCTGGTGGAGAACCGGTTGGTGGGCATGAAGTCGCATGGTGTATATGAAACGCCGGGCGGCACGATCCTGCTGGCCGCGCATCGCGAATTGGAATCCATCACGCTCGATCGCGACACGCTGCATTATAAGGATGTCATCGCTCAGCGCTATGCGGAACTGGTATACAACGGCCAATGGTTCACGCCGCTGCGCGAAGCGCTGGACGCCTTCATCGACAAGACGCAGGTCAATGTGGCGGGCCAGGTGCGCTTGAAGTTGTACAAGGGCAACGTCATCATCGCCGGGCGCAAGAGTCCGTTCAGCCTGTATCGCGAGGACTTTGCGACCTTCGGGCAAGAGGACGTGTATGATCAAAGCGACGCCGAAGGCTTCATCAAGTTGTTCAGCCTGCCGGTGAAAGTGCGCGCGATGATGGATGTGGCGGAACAGGGCCAATCACGGTATGCCGAGCCGGATTATTCGGCGTTTAAGCGAGACTAACCTCACCCCCAACCCCTCTCCTGATGCACATCAGGAGAGGGGCGCAAGGGCGAATGACGGGAATAAGCCATGGCATTGTGGGGCGGACGTTTCACTGAGAATCTCAATGAACTGGCGGCGGAGTTGAACAACTCGCTGCCGTTCGATTGGCGTTTGGCCGATGTCGATGTGCGCGGCTCGATCGCGTGGGCGCAGGCGATTGCGAACGCGGGCGTTATCACGGCCGATGAAGCCACGCAACTCGTCGGCGGCTTGCGGCAGATTCTCGATGAGGTTCACAACAATCAACTTGACTTCAATACCAACGATGAAGACATTCACTCGCTGGTGGAACGCCGGCTGGGCGAAATCGTCGGCGCAGTGGCGGGCAAACTGCACACCGGGCGCAGCCGGAACGATCAGGTGGCAACGGACTTTCGATTGTGGCTGATGGAAACGAGCGATCAAGTTGATCAGGCTTTACATCAACTGCAATCGGTGTTGGCGGCGCGTGCAGAATCCGATTGGGGGATCAACCTCCCAGGTTACACGCACTTCCAGCGGGCGCAGCCGATCGCGTTGAGTCACTGGTGGCTGTCGCACGTGTGGGCGCTGAAGCGCGATCGGGAGCGGTTGGCCGAAGCGCGACAACGCACGGCCGTGCTGCCGCTCGGTTCGGGCGCACTGGCGGGCACACCGTTTGCGATCGATCGCGAATGGCTGGCGCAGGAACTCGGTTTCAACGAAGTCTCGATGAACAGTCTGGATGCCGTAGCCGATCGAGATTTTGCCGCCGAGTTTTTGTTTGTCGCGGCGTTGATTGGCGTGCACCTGTCGAAGTTGGCCGAAGCGTTGATCGTGTATTCGACGGCGGAATATGGCTTCGTCGAATTGGCCGATGCGTTTTCGACGGGTTCGAGCCTGATGCCGCAGAAGAAGAATCCCGATACGCTGGAACTGGCGCGCGGTAAGGCGGGCACGCTGATCGGCCAGTTGACTGGCTTGCTGGCGACGCTGAAGAGTTTGCCGTCCGCATACGACAAGGATTTGCAGGAAGATAAACCGGCGGTGTTTGAAGCCGCGAAGACGTTGTTGACGATGCTGCCCGTGACGGCGGGCGCGATTCGCACGTTGAGTGTGAAGGCCGATCGGATGCAGGCCGCGCTCGATCCCGCGATGTTGGCGACGGACTTGGCTGATTATGCCGTGGCGCATGGTGTGCCCTTCCGCGAAGCTCACGCCATCGCCGGGAAGGCTGTGCGACGCGCGATCGAGTTGGGGATCAAACTCGATCAATTGCCGTTGAGTGAATTGCAGTCGATCAACCCCGTGTTCGATCACGATGTAGCAACCGTCTTCGATTTTCAAGCCGCGATCGATCGCCGTAAAGCGATCGGCGGCACGGGCGCAGTGCGCCAACAACTTGAACAAGTAAAAACCTATCTGGCGAAACAAAGGAGATTAGCATGAGCGGTAGTGTGAATTGTCCCGAATGCGATGCGACGTTGAATTTGAAGGACGTGGTCGAGGGCGAGATCGTGCAATGCCCGGATTGCGGCGTCGATCTGGAAGTCATCAGCGTTGAACCGCTGGCAGTGGAACTCGCGCCGATGGAAGAAGAGGATTGGGGCGAATAAGGTGAGTGGTAATTGGTAATTGGTCAATCAGTTGACCGGTTAACCAGTTGACCAGTAACTGATTGACGAATTGACCTGAACTCACTGGAGGCTTTCATGAAAATAGGTGTCTTACTTTCACGCGTCCGCGTTGAAGAAAAGTGGTTGTTTGATGCGCTGGACAAGCGCGGCGTTGAGTATGATCGCTTGGATGATCGCGAGATCAAATTTGACATCACACAGCGCGAGAAGTGGCAGCAATACGACGCGGTGCTGGAGCGTAGCATCTCGTTTGCGCGCGGCCTGTACGCGACGCAAATCTTGAATTCGTGGGGCGTGCCGACGGTCAACGATTCGCAAGTCGCGGCGATTTGCGGCGACAAGTTGACCACCACGTTGATGCTGGAAAAAGCGCGCGTGCCGCAGCCCTTGGTCAAGGTCGCGTTTACGCCGGAGGCCGCGCTGAGCGCCATCGAGGAGATGGGCTATCCAGTGGTGCTGAAGCCGGTGGTTGGATCATGGGGACGCCTGCTCTCGAAGATCAACGATCGGGAAGCGGCCGAAGCGATCCTGGAACACAAAGAGACCTTGGGTTCGTATCAGCATTCGATCTTCTACATTCAAGAGTTCATCACCAAGCCGGGCCGCGACATCCGCGCTTTTGTGGTGGGCAATGAAACCGTGTGCGCGATTTATCGCAGTTCGCCGCACTGGATCAC
>JAGOBP010000101.1 GCA_017999195.1 Thermoflexales bacterium | reverse complement strand
ACGTAATCCAGGGCCAACAGCGGCAGACCCGCCAGCGGCAGGATAAAGCCCATCAAGGCGCGAATCTTGGACGGTGTGCCAATCAAATCGACGAGCCGGGCCGGTTCACGCACCACATTCAGCACGATCTCGGACATCGAGCCGCCCAGCGACGAAAAGACCTTGAAGTGATTGTAAGCGCGGCCCAGGGCGGGCATCACCCAATTGATCACGGCGATCACCCACAGGCCGCCCAACGCGATCAGCCCCGCGCCCAGCAGGCGTTGACCTTTGCGCGTCATCAGGAGGAACAAGCCGAACGAGGCGACGTACAGCCCGACATCCTCGCGCGCCAGCATCGCCAGGACCAACGCCACCACCAGCGGCCAGGTGCGGCGTTGATACAAGGCATAAACGGCCCACGCCAGAAACGGCACGGCCAGCATCACGCCGTGAAATTCGGCAAAGGCGGTCTGGTGCAGCAGCGGGCTAATCACATACGCCAGCACGAGCAGCGGCGCTAGACGCGGGTATTGTTTCCGAACAATCAGGTATGCGGGCCACACCGCCGTAGCCAGGATAATCTGCTGAACAGCCATCAAGGCGCGCGGATCAGACCACAGCCAAAACACCGGGGCCAGGAACACCAGCGCCAGTGAGAAGTGATTGGTCAGATAACTGGCCGGCCACAGCGAGGTGACAAACGGCCGGCCATTAGCGATATTCCAGACCAAGTGCGCATAGGAGCCTAGATCATACAGATTGGTCCGATACGCAGCGTGCTGTTGAAACGCCAGCCCAATGGCGAGGCAGATAAATGCGCCGAGCATTGTCGGCGCGGCCCAGTCGGTCCAATACCGTACCAGGCCGTGACGTGATAATCGCATTTGCGGAGTCATTTCGGGTGAGGCGGTGGCCCGCCTGATGTGAGAATCTGCCTCAGCATAACGGAGAGGTGTGCAGATTTGATGCAGATCACCTGAGAAGTTAAGTTGGGGCAATTTTGCGGAAGATTATACAGCTAAGCCCGACGGTCCACCAGGGCCGTCAGGCATCAATATTCCGGCATCCGCCGGAAAACCGTGACAATAGTCATGCATCGGCCTGACCATTTTCACCACCAGGGTGCGCCTTTACCGGACAACAAAAAGCGAGTGGGAGAAAACCCCCACTCGCTTATCTGGTCCTCAATTCACCGCGCTTTAATCCACGCTCGTCGCGCCGGACTTCATCGCCATGAGCAGCGTATCTTGATCCACCGGCAAGCGGCGAATGCGCACGCCGACCGCATTGTAGATCGCGTTGGTGATGGCGGGCGTAATCGGGATGCTGCTGATCTCGCCCACGCCCTTCGCGCCAAACGGCCCGGTCGAAATCTCATGCTCCACGATAAACGACTTGATCTCCGGCGCGTGCTTGATGCTGGGCATCTTGTAGCGCGCCAGCCATTGCGCCCACGGCACACCCTTATCGTGCGGGAACTCTTCGGTCAGCGCATTGCCGATGCCCATCACGATGCCGCCCTCGATCTGGCCTTCCAGCGCCAGCGGATTGATCGCGCGGCCAATGTCGTGCGCAGCGACGACCTTAAGCACCTTCACTTGCCCCGTCTCCGTATCCACTTCCACCAGCGCGGCGTGCGCGGCGTATGAGAAGGCCACGTGCATATCGCCGCCCTGCCCCAAGGGCTTCGTTTCCGGCGCAGTGTATTCATACAGCAACTTCGTCGAGCGGCCTTCGGCTTCCATCCACCCGACGACTTCGGCGAACGACGCCGACTTGCCATTGGCCTCGACCCGCTGATTGTGGAACTTCAATTGATCAGGGGGCGCATCCAAATGCTCGGAAGCGACTTCGGCCATCACTTCGCGCATCTGAATGGCCGCGTGTTTGGCCGCATTGCCGCTGACATACGTCTGGCGCGAAGCCGTCGTCGGGCCACCGTTCGGCGTGAGATCGGTATCGCTCAACAACACTTTCACCTGCGTGATCGGCAGCCCCAGTTCTTCGGCCACGACCGCCGCCATCACACCGGGCAAGCCCTGCCCAATCTCCGCGGATGACGTGCGAATCTCGGTCGTGCCGTCGTGATACACCTCGATCTCTGCGCCCGCGCAATCGTTCGCGCCGCCGCCCAGACCCGTATTCTTGTAGCCCACCGCGATGCCCCACGCTCGTTTCTTGTTCGCAGGCACTGGCTCATCGGGCATGATCATGTGCGGTACCACTTTATCGATGCACTCGTCCAGGCCCACACTCTCGGTCAACAGTTGATTCGTGTTGGTGCGCGATCCGACATGCAGCGCGTTCATCTTGCGCAGTTCAATCCGATCGACGCCCAGTTGTTCCGCCAGTTCGTCCATCGTCATCTCGACGGCATACGCCGACTGCGTCACGCCGAAGCCTCGGAACGCGCCCGCGGGGACATTGTTGGTGTACATGGCAAAACAATCGGACTTGGCGTAAGGCACATCGTATGGACCGTTGGCGTGCGTCGTCGCGCGCGTCAACACCTTCTCGCCCAATGACGCATACGCGCCCGTATCGCCATACAACTCCGCCTTGGCCGCGACCAGGCGACCGTCTTTCTTCGCGCCCATCTTGACGGTGATCTTCGTGGCGTGCCGCTTGGGATGCACAATCAACGACTCGTGGCGCGTGTACAACATCTTCACGGGACGGCCGGTGACCTTCGCCAACAGCGCGACGTGAATCTGCCCCATGATGTCTTCTTTGCCGCCGAAGCCGCCGCCGATCAACGTGCCGATGATGCGCACTTGCGATTCCGGCACGCCCAGCGAATAAGCCACCTGCTCGCGATCTTGATACGAAATTTGCGAACCGACATAGATTTCATACCGCCCGTCGTCCGTCATCCGCCCGACCGCACACTCCGGCTCAAGGAAAGCGTGTTCGGTCGAGGCTGTGTGATACGTTCGCTCGATGATGACATCGGATTGCGCGAAGCCCTCGTCAATATCGCCCTTGGTCACTTTGATGTGCTTGAGCAAATTGCCTTTTTCGTGGACTTTGGGCGCATCGGGCTGATGGGCGTACTCGGCGCTATCGACGATGGGCAGCGGCTCGTATTCCACCTCGATCAACTTCAGCGCTTCTTTGGCCGTGTCCAAATCATCGGCCGCCACAATCGCAATCGCATCGCCGACGTAGCGTACCTTGTCATAGCACAGCACGGGCCAATCGATGGTGACGAGGCCGTGATTCTTGCGCCCCGGCACATCCTCGTGCGTGAGAACAGCATGGACACCCGGCAACGCTTTCGCTTTGCTCGTATCGATCTTCTTGATCAACGCATGCGGGATGTTGGCGCGCAAGGTCGCGCCCCACAGCATATCGCCGAACACCACATCGTCGGTGTAGATGGCCGCACCCGTGACCTTAGCCACGGCATCCGCGCGCGGCAGCGCCTCACCCACCACGGCATAACCGTGCTTGGTTTCCGGCAAATACTCTTCCAGCGAAACCGCTTGACCGTTCGCCGCTTTGATGGCGTTCTTTACGGCCACATAGCCGGTGCAGCGGCAATACGTATCTTTCAGCGCAATCTTGATCTCTTCTTCGGTGATGGGCTGGCCGTTTTTCTTATCCAGCAACGCTTTCGCCTGCATGATCAAGCCCGGCGTGCAGAAGCCGCATTGCACCGCACCGTATTTGATGAAGTTTTCCTGAAGGGCGTGCAAGTGGCCGTTGGCTAACCCCTCGATCGTTTCGATGGCGCGACCCTGCGCCCGCAACGCGGGATAGATGCACGAGTTGACCGACTGCCCATCGACGATGACGGTGCAGATACCGCACTCGGCTTCGTTGCAACCCACTTTGGTGCCCGTCATGCCCAGTTTATAACGCAGCACTTCGGCCAGAAATTCATTGGGACGTACTTCTACTGAAATCGGTTTTCCGTTAAGGGTAAAGTCTAAAGTTGGCATGGATGTCTCCTCAAGCGTGGTACGTGATGCGTGTTACGTGAACATCGATCACGCACCACGCAAGACGC
Source organism: Thermoflexales bacterium (assembly GCA_017999195.1). Classification (GTDB taxonomy): domain Bacteria; phylum Chloroflexota; class Anaerolineae; order Fen-1058; family Fen-1058; genus JAGOBP01. The sequence goes on along the minus strand of JAGOBP010000101.1, from coordinate 5,972 downwards.
AACACGTTCATTCAACCTCGTAAATTTCCGGCACAACCACGCCCGTCTTCACGCGGTCGAAGGCTCGGCTCAGCGTGCGGCGCAACAGCACGGGCAGCACTTCGCGGCGATATTCCGCCGTGGCGCGGCGCGGACTGGTGCGCGGCTTGCATTCGCCCAACAACACGACCACGGCCGCTTCGATGGTCTCTGCGGTGGCGGGCTGGTCTTTCAAGAAGGCTTCGGTCTGTTTGCAGCGGAACGGTGTGGGGGCCACGGGAGCAACCGCAATCGCGGCTTCGTCGATGCGGTCATCGATCACGCGCACTTTGACGGACATATTCATGATCGGCAGCGCCACACCCTGCGGTCGCATGATGCGCGATGACGCACTCGCTTCATGATCACGCGTCGCCTTAAAGCGAATCGCCACGATCACTTCGCGCGTGCTATCTACGGCCGATTGGCCCGGCCCACGAAATAGGGAAGTGAACGGAATCCAGCGGCGGCCCGCATATGAGGCCACTTCCACTTCGGCGTCGAGGGCGTTGAGGGCGGTAGTCCCATCGGCCGCAGGCAAAGCGTGGGCGACGTTGCCGCCGATGGTCGCGACATTGCGCACTTGCGGCCCGCCGACGACGTAACTCGCTTCGACGAGGGCCGTCGCTTGTTGATGCAGCACTTGGCTTTCGACGATCTGATTATGCGTCACACCGCACCCGATGGTGATCGTTCCGGCCTCGGCGTGAATGAGGTTGAAGCCGGTGATGCGCGTCACATCAACGAGTGCTTCCACCGGATGCTCATTGCCTTGCTGCAAATCGAGGATGAGGTCGGTGCCGCCTGCGACAACCCGCGCCTGACCGTCATAGCGCGCTAACAGGGCAACCGCGTCTTCAACCGAAGTCGGCAAATGATACTCATTCCAGAGTGGCATATATTCCCTCTCTCTTCAACGTGGTACAGCAGGATCGTTGGTGCTTTTCGACAAGTGAGGATACTTGCCGCCGGTTCACGTCCGACGTGAACCGACCAGCGATCGGGGGTGCAGATATTGTACCGCAAAGTCGCCAAGCGCGTGAAGAATCCATAAGAACGTAGCATTCTTCGCGCCTGCCCATGTCCGCGCAGCGGCGGGCCACCAGGTGTCGCGGTTAGTTCTTTTCTTTAATAACGCCCGCCATCAACAGGCCCAGGTCTTCGGGCGTGGCTTCGCCGCGATTGACGACGCCGACAATGCGTCCTTCAAACATCACCGCGATCCGATCGGACAATTCCTGAATCTCATCCAGGTCTTCCGAGATCAACAGAATGGCCGTGCCGGTATCGCGTTGCTCCATCAGGCGTTGATGAATGTACTCCGTCGCACCGATGTCCACACCGCGCGTGGGCTGCGCCGCGATGAGAATCTTGGGTTCACGTGACAATTCACGCGCCAAAATAAGTTTTTGAATGTTGCCACCCGATAGGTTCTTGATCGGCGTATCGAGCGTGGGCGTCTTAACGCTGAATTTATTGATCAGCATGCGCGCATGCGCCTGCATCTCGGCAAAGTTCAAGAAGATACCGTGCGTAAATTTGGGCGAAGCGTGCTCATGCAGGAACACATTCTCTTGCACGGAAAATTCACGGATCGCGCCGTCGCGCATGCGCTCTTCCGGCACGTAAGCCAGACCGGCCTCAATCCGCGCGCGCAGCGAGGCTGTCGTCATGTCGTGTGTATCGATCGTGATCTGGCCGCCCGTCACCTTGCGTAGACCGGCCAGGCATTGCGCCAGTTCGCGCTGACCGTTGCCGGACACGCCCGCCAAGCCCACGATCTCGCCGCCGCGCACGTCCAGGTTGCAGCCTCGCAAGCCTTCTGTGCCGCGATCGCCCATCGCGTGCAAGGCTTCGATCTTCAATCGGACGGCGGCGGCTTTCATCGCCTGCGGAGCCAGCGCCTTCACATCGCGGCCCACCATCATCTTGGCGAGTTCGTTGCGGCTTGCGCCTTTCGTCGGGCGCGTGCCCGCCATCTTGCCGTCGCGCAGCGCCGTCACGCGATCGCTGATCGCCATCACTTCATGCAACTTGTGCGAAATAAAAATCAACGCGTGACCTTCACTCGCCATGCGGCGGAAAGTCACAAAGAGATCGTCCACTTCCTGCGGCGTGAGGACGGCGGTCGGCTCGTCCAAGATAATAAGACTGGCCCCGCGATACAGGGCTTTGATGATTTCAACCCGCTGTTGTTCGCCGACAGCCAACTGCCACACATAGGCCGAAGGATCGACCTTAAGGCCATACGCCTTTGAAAGATCAGACACGCGCTTGGACACCAAATCCAGATCGAGGCGTGGCTCGCGCGACGACTTCAACCCCAGCGCCACATTCTCCGCCACCGTCAGCGTCGAGACCAGCATGAAGTGTTGATGGATCATGCCGATACCGGCCGCAATCGCATCCGACGGCGAATTGAAGACCACCGGCTGGCCGTCGATGAGGATCTCGCCTTCATCGGGCTTGTACAGGCCGTACAACTGGCGCATCAGCGTGCTCTTGCCCGCGCCGTTTTCACCCAGCAGCGCATGCACCTCGCCCGCCTTCACGTCGAAACTGACGTGATCGTTCGCCAGCACACCCGGAAAGCGCTTGACGATATTGCGCAGTTCCAGGCTCTGAATTCGCTTCACCGGGGTGGTCGTAGAGTTAGTGGCCATAGAAAAAACCTACCACGAAGGACACGAAGGTCACTCAGATTTTCCTGGTGATCCTCCGTGTCCTTCGTGGTTATAGTATCGGCTTACGGATTGACCTTGATCGCGCCGCTCTTGATGTCTTCAATGGCCTTATCCGCCGCGGCCTTCGCATCGGCGGGCAGACTGTACTTGGCATTGAAGGCGATCTTCAAGCCGCCGGTCTTCAGTTGCAGCACGTAGGTGCTGCCGCCCAGCGTCCCGGCTTTGATCTTGGTGATCATGTCTTCCAGAATGACGGTCCAGTCATAGACCTGGCTGGCGACGACCAGATTCTCGGCCAGCGAAGCCTGATCCGCCTGGGTGCCAAACCACAACACGCCGCCCTTTTCCTTGGCGGAACCGATCGAGCCAACCACCGACTGCGACGAACCAGTCAACACATCCGCACCGTTGGCGATGTGGGCATTGGCCGCTTCCGTCATCTTGGCTACGTCCGAGAACGAACCGGTCCACGTCTTGGCAACCTGGATGGCCGGATCAGTCGCGGCCACGCCTTGCACGAAGCCGTCGATGTAAGTCTTGGCGTCGCCCACTTCCACCGGGCCGGTCACGCCGATCTTCTTGGCCTTGCTCAACTTCGCGGCCAACACACCGTTCACATAGCCACCCTCTTCAGCCGCGGCGGTATAGGCAAACACATTCGGCAGGCCAAACGTATTCACATCGGTGCCCCAGGCAAACGCCACCTTGGGGAATTCCTTGGCGATTTCTTCCACACCCGCGCCGTACTGCGAACCGTGCGCGACGACCAGGTTGAAGCCCTGCGACGCATAGTCACGAATGGCGGCCTGCGCATCGGGCACTTTGAACATGTTCTCGGAATACTTGATCTCGAAGTTCGCTTCGCCGCCGGCCTTGGCCTGCATGGCCTTCAACGCCTGGAACATCGACTGGCTGAACGCCATATCCGTGATCGCACTGGGCATAATCACCGCCACGCGGAACTTGCTGGTGGCCGCCGGGGCGGCTGTGCCGCCGCACGCCGACAACAACACCGCAATCAACACTACCGCAATCAACATCTGTCGGGTCTTCATCTGTTCTCTCCTCTTGAGAATTGAGTTTCACATCAACGGCGGCAAATGTCGCCGTGATCTCCGCATTAACTTTCACCGCGTTCAAACGGCTTGTTCAAGGCGGCCGGTTGCCGCGCCCGATTGGCCGAGAACATCAACGCGATGATCGTCAGAATGTACGGCATCATCACCGCAAAGTCCGATGGAATCTTGATGCCCAACACTTGCAACCACAATTGCAGCGCGTCCACCGTGCTGAACAACAACGCGCCCGCCAAAATCCCGATCGGCCGCCAGCCCCCAAAGTACACCAGCGCCACAGCGATGTAGCCTTGCCCGGCCGTCAGGTTTTCCTGGAAGAGATTGAGCAGCGAGATGGACAGCGACGCCCCGGCCAAGCCAGCCATGACCGCGCCCAGGCATACGCAGAAGTACCGCACCCGATTGACATTCACGCCCAACGTGTCAGCCGCCGCCGGGTTCTGGCCGACCGCCTTGATCTTCAGCCCCCACGTGGTCCGTTCGAGGAAATACCAACTAATCGGGACGAGGGCAAACGCCACATACACGGGCAGACTTTGCTCAAAGAAAATTTTGCCAATAACGGGAATATCGCCCAAGAGCGGAATCTTCACTGCGGGAAAACCGCTCACCGTCTTGACCGTGCCAATCAGCGTCTTGAACAACAGGCTCGACAGGCCCAACCCAAACAGCGACAAGCCGATGCCGCTGATGCCCTGCTCCGCCTTCAACGTCACGCTGATCAGCGACATCAACAGGCCCATCAACAGGCCGGACACCATCGCGGCCAGCACGCCTAACATCAGGCTGCCCGTATTCAAGGTGACATAGAACGCCGAGAACGCACCGACCAACATGATGCCGTCCACGCCCAGATTCACCACGCCCGAGCGTTGAGCGAACATCTCACCGATCGAAGCGTAAAGGAACGGAGTGGCCAATCGGATGGCCGACGTCAGGATACCGACAATTGTAGTGAGTTGGAAGACGTCGTTCATGATTGGGCCGCTTCCACTTCTGGGGTAACTTCTTTGACCGCATCGACGCGTCGAGCCGCGCGCTTGCGCGCCCAATACTGCGAGCCGACCACGAACAACACGATCAAACCGAGGATGGCGTCAATGAGCGCCGAGGGCACTTGCACGGCGCGCTGCATTTTATCCGCGCCGACGAGCAAACTGCCGAAGAGATACGAGGCCGGAATCGCCCCCAACGGATGCAGGCCGCCGAACAGCGCCGCCACGATGCCGCTGAAGCCGTAGCCGCTGGTGATGCCCTCCAGTAAGCGGTGCTGCACCCCGATCACTTCGATGACACCCGCCACGCCTGCAAAGCCGCCCGCCAGCGTCAAGGCCAACGCCTGATAAATTGGCACGCGGATACCCGCATACTTCGATGCGTCCGGGTTCAGCCCCACCGCTCGGATGCGATAACCGATCGTGGTGCGCCACAACAGCACGTACACCGCAATCGCCAACAACACCGCGATGATCGTGCCCGTATTCAGCAAGGTCTGAGGAATCAAGCGGGGCAGCCAGACCTGTTCCGGCAGCTGCTCCGATTGGGCCAGGAATTGCCCGGTACCCACGCCGCGCGGATCGATCAGCGGGCCGCGAATCATGAAGTTCATGAATTGCAGCGCGATGGCGTTCATCATCACGGTGCTCAAAATTTCGTTGACGCCCAATCGGGCCTTGAGCACACCGGGAATGAAGCCCCAGAACGCGCCGGCGATGAAGCCCATAATCAACGTCATGGGGATCAGCAGCCAGCCATCCCACGTGCGGAATTGCAGCGAGAACCACGTCGCCATGACGGCACCCATGATAATCTGCCCTTCCGCACCGATGTTGATGACGCTGGCCCGGAAGGCAATACAGATGCCCAGCCCCACCAGCAACAGCGGTGTGGCCTTCACCAGCGACTGCGTCAGGCCGGACACACTGCCCAACGCACCTTCGATTAATGAAGCGTAAGCCTGAAACGGGTTCGCGCCGAGGAAAATCAGCATCACCCCGCCGATAATCAACGCGGCCACCACCGCCAAAAGCGGCAGCGACAGGCTGAACGCGACGGAGTTCCAATCAACCCGAACCTTGCGACGTTGGAGACGAACTTGGGGGACGATCGTTGATGGCATAGTCCTAGAGTATAGTGATTTTCGTCAGCAAAGCAAATGACAATTGTATCCACTTTAGCTGAACAACGGCATGTC
>JAGOBP010000637.1 GCA_017999195.1 Thermoflexales bacterium | reverse complement strand
GGGGTGTACATCACGGCGGCGGGCCGCTGCGCGCCGCCCGATAACAAGCCCACGCCGGACGAACTGGCGAATTGCCGCCCGTACTTGATCCACGAATTGCGCGTGTTGAAAAAGGTGTGTGCCATCGTGGCGCTGGGCCAGATCGCGTTTGATAGCGTGCTGGCCGCACTGCCCGAAGTGGGCGTGGCGATCTTCAAGCCGCGACCGACCTTTGGGCACAACCTGGCCTATCGGTTGCAGCACTACACGCTGATTGCCTCGTATCATCCCAGTCAACGCAACACGTCCACCAAGTTGTTGACGCCCCCCATGTTCGACGCGGTGTTTGAACGCGCGCGTTTGGCGTTGTAATTTCCTTTCGACCAAAGTCTGAACTTTGTTCAAAGACCGCTGCATACGCCAAATCGGGGTGGCGTAGTGCCGCCTGGATCAGATACAATTGTCAGAATCTTTGGCGGGGGAGACTACAGAGCAATGACCAAGGCATCACGCAAGGTAGCACGAGATTTTCAGCGGCAACAACAGAAGTCGAAGTCGAACAGCGCAACCTGGTGGATTGTGGGCATCATCGGGGCGATTGTGGTCGTCAGTGCGTTCCTGGTGATCTATTTGCCCTCGCGGCCGGTGGGGGCGCTGGACGGGATGCAGACGTACAACAATCTGGCGGGGCAGCACAGCGAGTCCGCGCAGATTTATCCGCAGAACCCGCCCGCCGGCGGTGTGCATAGCGCGGCGTGGTTGAACTGCGGCATCTATGATCAGCCGGTGAAGAATGAAAACGCGGTGCATTCGCTGGAGCACGGCGCGGTGTGGATTACGTACCGGCCCGATCTGCCGCAGAGCGCGGTCGAGCAACTGCGCAGTCTGGCGCGCGGTCGCAGTCACGTGTTGCTGTCGCCGTATCCCGACTTGCCCAAGCCGGTGGTCGCCAGTGCGTGGGGGTTGCAATTGCCGGTGGATGATGCGGCCGATCTGCGGCTGGCAGTGTTTGTGTCGCGCTATGAGCAAGGACCGCAGACGCCAGAGCCGGGCGCGGTGTGCAGCGGCGGGGTGGGCACGCCCATTTCGTAGGCGAGGCAAGATGCAGGATGCACGAGGCAAATTCGTCAGCGCGATTGATCGGGCTGGCGAGTTTTTATTGCGGCGCTGGCTCGATCGGATTGGCGTAGTTCGCCGCGCGTCAACATCACCACCGCGATCAAAATCAACGCGCCCCCGATCAGCGCTTCGGGTGTCAGCACGTCGCCAAAGAGCAGGGCGGCCAGCAGCACCGTGACGATCGGTTCGACGGTGGATAACATCGAGGCGTTGGTGGGGCCGATGCGACGCAAGCCCGCGAGAAACGTGACGACGGGGATGACGGTGGCGATCAACACGATGGCGATCACGGCGGCCCACCCCGCGCCCGATTGGGGCAGCTGCGGCCCGCGGATCAGCGCCAGGGTGGCGTACACCGCGCCCGCCGAAGCGAAGATCACCGTGGACGATTGAAAGGCCGAGACTTTCCGCATCACGCCCGTGCCCACGATGATGTACACAGAATAAATCGCGGCGGCTGTCACGGCCAGCAGAATGCCCGTCCATTGGCCGCCCTGCGGATTCGCCGTCAGCGCCGCGCCAAAGGTGGCCAAGGCTAAAGCAGCGATCTTGATCGGCGTGAATTTTTCCTTGAGAAAAATGGCGGATAAGATCGCGACGAAAACGGGATACAAATACAAGAGCAAGGCCACCAAACCGGGCGACGCAAATTGCGTAGCGGTGAGATAACAAAACGATTGACCCACGTAGCCCAACGCCCCCATGCCGATGAGGCGCACCAACGTTGAGCCGCGCGGCCAACGCTCACGGCGCACGGCCAATAAGCCGGCCATCAACACCGCGCCGAGGGTGAAACGCAAGGCCAGAATCGTAAACGTATCCAGGCCATCCGCATACGCATAGCGGCCAAAGATCGCGAGGGTGCCAAACGAAGCCGCGGAGACGATGATGAGAAGTGCGCCAATGAGTCGGTTCATGGGCGCTATTGTACCTCACCCGATCGGTGCGCCAAGCGCCGTCTGCGGCGGCTGGCGCGTAACTTATCCGCGTGACGCGGGTTGTCATCAGCGCGGTTTGAACCATGGTAGGACTATCACAATTGAGGAGTAGGACATGAATTTACCGGTGATTATTCAAGGCGGCATGGGCGTGGCAATTTCCGACTGGAAATTGGCCAAGGCCGTGTCGCAGGTGGGGCAAATGGGTGTGGTGTCGGGGACGGGCATTGCGCGGATTGTGGCCGGACGCTTGTCGGAGGGTGATCTGGCCGGGCACATGCGGCGCGCTCTGGCGAACTTTCCGCTGCCCGACGTGGTGCAGCAAGCGCTCGATCGGTATTACGTGCCCGGCGGCAAACGCGCCGATCAGCCGTATACCATTCCGCTGGCGCATACGGCGCGCCCGCCTAAATCGTTGGATCAGTTTACGGCGTTGTCTAATTTTGTCGAGGTGTTTTTAGCTAAAGAGAATCACTCTGGTCTGGTGGGCATCAATTTGCTGGAGAAGGTGCAGATGCCCACACTGGCTTCGCTGTACGGCGCGATGCTGGCGGGTGTGGACTATGTGTTGATGGGCGCGGGCATTCCGATGCAGATTGCCAAGATTCTGGATAAGTTGGCGAATCATGAAGCGGTCTCGTATCGGCTGGATGTGCATGGCGCGGGACCCGATGATGA
>JAGOBP010000636.1 GCA_017999195.1 Thermoflexales bacterium | reverse complement strand
GCTCATCCGTCAGCGTGCGCGACATGACCAGCGACGTGATCGAACGATTGGGACAGCCCGGCGTCTTGGTGCACGGCGTCTCGATCAAGCCCGGTAAACCGACGATCCTGGCCGTGTGCGATGGCAAACCCGTCTTTGGTCTGCCGGGGAATCCCGTCAGCGCGTTGGTCGTGGGTGACTTGTTCATCACGCCGACGTTATGGCGCATGCAAGGCTGCGAGCGGCCACCGCATCAAAACACTGTAAAAGCCAGGCTTTCGCACAACCTCGCGTCTGTGCCGGGACGCGTGGATTACATCCAGGTCAAGTTGATCGAGCACGGTGACGAACTGTGGGCCGAGCCAGTCTTTGGCAAAAGCAATTTGATTTACACGCTCGTGAAGTCCGATGGGATGATGATCATTCCGATTGATGCGAATGGCGTTGCGGCGGGAGAGATGGTTGATGTGAGGTTGTTTTAGAGTTAGCATGCCTGAGTCACGAACGTACTATCAAGTGTTGAATGTGCAGCCCGCAGCCACGCCGGAAGAGATTACGCAGGCCTACCGGAGTCTCGCGCGCACCTTTCACCCCGATTTGCAGCCGCCTGAGATGCAGGTCTGGGCCAACGAGCGCATGCAGGTGATCAACGCCGCTTATGAAGTCCTGAGTGATCCGCGATTGAGATCACGTTACAACGCCAGCCTGTTCCCATCGGTAACGCCAACTACTGATGCCCCGATGCCGCCTGATGTGGCCGCTTATAATTTTCGTATGACGGGCCAAGCGGCACGACAAGTCGTCGACATTTTGCTTGTGGCGAATGCCGTCATCTACGTTCTTTTGCTGTCATCGTTGCCCTCAGTGTTCGATACCACGAACAGTCCCGGGCCGATCTTGCCAGTCCTGCTCTGCGGATTATTTTTGGCGCGACAGTCGAACGCAGCCAAAGAGCGAGTGCCGTTTATACTGGGTGGATACATTTTTGCAGGCGGCTTGCTCTTGTGGTCGGTAGCACCGCTCATCAATGCCGATTCTCAATTGAGTCCAGATCGGTTTTCACTCATCATTGCGATCTGGCTGACAGCGTGTGTGTTAGCCAGCATCATTGTCGTTCGCCATTTCAAGGTCGAACGGCCTTAAAGTGAGCTTGATGTATGGGACGCAAAATCTATCTTGAAGACATTCCACTGGAAGAAGCCTGGCGACGTTTCACCGACGCGCTCAAAACGCTGGGCCAATGGCAGCCGCTCGACGGCGAAGATGTGCCCGTAGCGCAAGCGTTGGGTCGCATCACCGCGCAACCGATCTGGGCCGATGTCTCCTCGCCCGCGTATCATGCCAGCGCGATGGACGGTTATGCCGTGCGCGCCAAAGAGACATTGACGGCCAATGATACCCAGCCGCTGCAACTTGAACTCGGTTCGCAGGCGCAATACGTCGATACCGGTGATCCGTTGCCCGCGTGGGCGGACGCCGTGATCATGATCGAAAACGTGCAGCCCATCGGCAACACACGCATCGAGATTCGCGCGCCAATTGCGCCGTGGATGGCCGTGCGGCCTTTGGGCGAAGACATGGTCGCGACGGAATTGGTCTTGCCTGCGAATCATGTCTTGCGCCCCGTCGATCTGGGCGCGATTGCGGGCAGCGGCCATGCCACCGTCAACGTGCGACGTCAACCGCGCGTGGCGGTGATTCCGACCGGCACAGAGTTGATCACCGTTGAGCATGCGGCCGAACATGGCGTGAAGCCCGGTGACATCATCGAATACAACTCGATCGTGCTGGCGGCCGAAGTGGAACAATGGGGCGCGATTGCGACACGTTATCCCATCGTGATGGATAACTTTGAGCAAATCAAAGCGGCTGTTTTAGAGGCTGCCTCAAAACACGATTTAGTTTTGATCAATGCCGGCTCATCTGCGGGCAGCGAAGACTTCACGGCCCGCATCGTGCAGGAAGTGGGCACGCTGCTAGTGCATGGCGTCGCCGTGCGGCCCGGTCACCCCGTCATCCTCGGCATCATTGGCAACCAAGTCCCCATCGTGGGAGTTCCAGGCTACCCCGTGAGCGCGGCGTTGACGGGCGAGATTTTTGTTGAACCATTGCTGGCGAAGTGGCTTGGGTTACCCGGCCACAAAAAGCCTGTTTTACAAGGCAAAATCACGCGAAAGTTGCTGTCGCCGATGGGTGAGGACGAGTGGGTACGCGTGACGGCGGGCAAGGTGGGCGATCAGATTGTGGCCGCGCCGTTGAGCCGCGGCGCAGGCGTGATCACGTCGTTGGTGCGCGCCGACGGCATCGTGCGGATTCCGCGCTTCAGCGAAGGCGTCAATACGGGCGACCCGGTCGCGATCGAGTTGTACACCGATCCGGCGGAGATCGATCGCAGCATCGTGCATATCGGTTCGCACGATCTCACGCTCGATCTTTTGGCACAGTATTTGGCTGAAGTCGGCAATGATCCCGATCCCGTCAAGCCCGATCGCGCGACGCAACGACGCTTTGTCTCCGCACATGCGGGCAGTCTGGGCGGCCTCATCGCGTTGCGGCGCGGCGAAGCGCACGTGGCCGGATCACACTTGCTCGATCCCGTGACCGGCGAATACAACTTCTCATACATCAAACAGTATTTGCCGAATGTGCCAGTGGTGGTGGTGACGCTCTTGCGGCGCGAACAAGGCTTGATCGTGGCAAAAGGCAACCCAAAGAACATCGCGTCGTTGGCCGACCT
>JAGOBP010000635.1 GCA_017999195.1 Thermoflexales bacterium | reverse complement strand
GATCACCACCGCGCCCAGCGCGGCCGTGGGCAAGTTCTGCAACAGCGTTGGCGCGAAGATCAATAACAGTGCGATACAGACCGCGCCCACCACCCCGGTCAACTGTGACTTCGCGCCCGCCGATTCAGCGACCGGCGTGCGCGACGCGCTGCTGCTGATGGCGAAGCCTTGAAACAGGCCGGCGGCCACATTCGCCGCGCCCAGCGCGATCAGTTCTTGATTCCGATCAACTTCGTAGCCGCCGCGCAGCGCAAAGGTCCGCGACAGCACGCTCATGTCGGCAAAGGCCACCAACGCAATCGCCAACGCACCGGCGAACAGCGCGCCGAGTTCGTCGAGTGAGACGCTCGGGAGTTGAAAGACCGGGAGTCCTTGCGGCAGCGGCCCCACCACGCGGAGGCCGGTCAGCGCCTCAAGATTGAACCCGCCCACGACGAACGTCGCCCCGCACACGGCGATCAGGACGCCGGGGATGTTGGGCACCCAGCGCTTGAAGCCGACGATGACGATCAGGCATGCCAACCCGATGGTCAACGCGGCGAAATTGGTTTGACCGTTCAAAATGCCGTACAGCAGGTTGTTGCCTTCTTGAAGCAAGTTATCACCGCTGACCGAAAAGCCAAACAATTTGGGCAGTTGCCCGACCAATACGGTGAGGGCAATGCCATTCAGATAACCATATCGAATAGGCTTGGAGAGCAGATCGGTGACGAAGCCAAAGCGGGCGAGACCGGCCACGATACACAACGCACCTGATAGGATGGCGAGCAACCCGGCGAGCGCCACCAACCGATCGGGATTGGGCGTGTCACCGGCCAACGGCAGAATCGTCGCGGCGATGATGCCTGCCAGGGCGGAATCCGGCCCCAGTACCAGGATGCGGCTCGGTCCAAAGAGCGCGTAGGCGAGCAGCGGCACGATGGTGGCGTACAGGCCGTAGATCGCAGGCAGACCAGCGGCTTCCGCATAACCCATGCCCACCGGCACGAGGATGGCCGTGAGGACAAGACCCGCGACCAGGTCTTTGATCAACCAGCCGCGCTGATAGGTGCGAACCAATGTGAGGGCGGGCAGCCAGCGGCGCAAGCCGCGCGGGCGAGCGGTACGCGTAAACGGGTTAGGCGTCGGGGCGGAAGTGGGCGACATGCACGAGCCTCGTCGGATAGGGGTGACTTATTGTCGCTGATTCAGAGACGAGATGCAAGCCGACGACCCACCTCGCCCGGCTTCAGGTGGGATGTTACTTGATCGCGGCCGATCTCAACCGTCGGACTGCGTCCGCGACTTCACCCATGCGCGTCAAAGTTTTGCGAATTGGCGCGGGTGGAAGAGCCAGCAAACCCGCCGCGCCAGCCACAGGTACATCTGCGGCTGGCGATAACCCACTCCAGCATGCGAGCCTCACTGGCGCAGCACGACAGGGAGATACACATCACGCTCAAATCCCCTGCCCTATTTTGGGACACTCTTCGCAGCAAGCCGCAGCGTGATGATTTCATACGGCTTCACGGCCAACTCCACCCGATTGTCCTGCACGGCAATCTCGGCCTGATTTTCTTCCAGCAAGTTGCCGCGCCGCGCCGCAGCCAGATCGAATCTCAACGAGATTGGGCCGCGTCGGCGCGCTTACCTCAACCCGAACGAGGCTTGTCTCAAAATCGTGCAACCGATCGGCACTAATGTGATCGAGCCGTTTTTCAAGCGCAGCGCTGATTGATCCCAGGGAAATAACGAATCAAACACCGGATCGATTTCGATCTGCCAGCCGTCCCGATCGATCCGCGGCGCGGCTGCGGCCGGTGCGGGCGGCTGGGGCACGATGTCATAGTCGTGAAGATCGTTCACCGCATAGTCTTTGATCGCGTGCCGTTCCGATGCAATGGGCAGCGCATATTGTAATGCCCCATAGCGCACGGCGAATTCGCCATTTGGATAAGGCACACATTCGACCGAGGCGGCAAACTTCAGCGTAACCACTTCGCTTCCGGCCCACACTTTCTCCACGCTGATCCAACCATCGTGATGGGAAATCGTTGCACCAGCGATGTTGACTTCGACTTCGGTCGCCCACTTCGGTCGCCGCAGCCACACCGCGAATTTGATCGCACGCGCAGGCTTGATCGAAAACGTCATGACATTTTCAAACGGATAATTCGTCACCTCTTCAATCACCACGTTCACGTCATCAACCGCGGTATTCAAGACACACGGTCCATAGTTCACGGCGGCGACACCAGCCTGATCAACCAACTTCATCCACAACCCGCTCACGTAATGCGGCATGAAGCGCACGGCATTGGGATTGCAACAGCACGCCACATCGTCGTGCGTGGGCGAATACTTGAAGCGCCGCCCCGGCTGATCGGGTGAATAGTGATCGCCGCGACTCGCCACTGCGGCCAAGCGTGTATCCGCGGACAGATACGCCAGCGCCGTGCCATCCGCCAGCCGCGCGCCCTGCCCCGCATTGAAGGCGACCTCTTCGATCCAATCGCCATAGTCGCTGTGGCCGAATTTTTGCAGCGCACTGCTCAGGCTAAACAGCGTCTCTGTCAACGTACAATACTCATAACCGACATCGGGGGTGGGTTCGTCATGGATGGCCTCGTCGCCCAACAACGCGCCACTCGGTAGCGTGTAACGCCACAGTTGGCGCAGGGCGCACTCACGCGCCGGGGTCAGGGTGTGATCCTGTTCGCTGGCCCACCACAACGCGCGCAGATGT
>JAGOBP010000100.1 GCA_017999195.1 Thermoflexales bacterium | reverse complement strand
GTTCCACACCGATGATGCGCGCCCCGAGACAGAGCACATTCATGTCGTCGTGCTCCACGCCCTGATGCGCCGAGTAGGTATCGTGACACAAGCCAGCTCGAATGCCCTTGAGTTTGTTCGCAGCAATGCACGCGCCGACGCCGCTACCACACAACACAATACCGCGCTCGGCCTGCCCCGCCTGAACGGCTTTGCCTACCAGCAAAGCATAATCGGGATAGTCGTCACCGGCCAGGTATTCGTGCGCACCCAGATCGGCCACTTCATGTCCGGCCTGTTGCAAGACCTCAATGAGGTCGGCTTTGAGGGGAAATCCGCCATGATCGGCGGCAATCGCAATTTTCATGGTTGTTGTCCAATGTGAGTGTGTAGGAACAGTCGCAGAATCTGCTCAAAGGTTACACCAAAATCAAAAATCGACCAAGTACCAGCGCGGGTCTTTGCAACAAAAAGAGCGATCAGATTTCGATCGCTCTTGTGGGCCGGAAAGGACTCGAACCTTCACGTTCTCTCGAACGGGAGATTTTAAGTCTCCTGCGGCTGCCATTTCGCCACCGGCCCGTGGCGTGATTGTAAAGGCAAGTGCGTAATTGGTCAACTGGTTGCTTGGTTGATTGGTAATCAGTGATGGGTCAATCGGTAACTGGTCAACCAGTCACCAGTCAACCGATTACCGATCACCAATCACAGGAACTTCAACTCCCGCGCCTGCCGCTCCAAATCCTCACGGAATTCAGGATGCGCGATGTTGATCAGCGCCCGCGCCCGCTGCCGAATGGTCTTGCCGTACAACTCGGCCACGCCGTACTCCGTCACGATGAAGCGCACATGGTTGCGCGTTGTTACCACGCCCGCGCCGTGCTTCAGCATCGCCGCGATTTTGCTGGTGTTGACACCCTTGATCACGGCCGACGAGGGCAGCGCGATGATGGGGATGCCGCCGTTACTGCGCGATGCGCCATAGATGAAATCCACTTGCCCGCCCACGCCGCTGTAGAAGCGTGGGCCGATCGAGTCCGCGCACACCTGCCCGGTCAGATCGACTTCGATCGCGCTGTTGATCGCCACCATCCGATCGTTCTGGGCGATGATAAAGGGGTCGTTGATGTACTCGGTCGGGTGCAGTTCCACGATCGGGTTGTCGTCAATGAAGTCGTACAGGCGCTGCGTGCCCAGCATGAATCCGGCTACAATCTTGCCCGGATGCAGGCTCTTGCGCTCGCCGTTGATGATGCCGCGGTCCACCAGATCGATCACGCCGTCGGCGAACAACTCCGTGTGGACACCCAAGTCTTTGTGCGAAGTCAGTTCTTTTAGCACCGCATCGGGAATCGCGCCGATGCCGGTTTGCAGCGTCGCGCCGTCGGGAATCAAGGCCGCGATGTGTTTGGCGATCTGGCTGGCGACTACCGAGGTGCTGCCCATGTGGACTTCCGGCAAGCGGTAGTCGACCGGGATGATGTGCGTCAACTTCGACACGTGAATAAACGAATCGCCCAACGTGCGCGGCATCTGCTGATTCACTTCCGCGATGACGATCTTGGCCGCTTGCGCAGCGGTCTTGGTCACACCCACTTCGATGCCGAAGGAGCAATAACCATGCTCATCGGGCGGGCTGACGTGAATCAGCGCCACATCCAGGGGCAATTCTTTGCGAAATGCGCCCGGAATTTCCGAGAGAAACATCGGCGTGAAGTCCGCGCGACCGTCGTTGACGGCGGCCCGCACATTGTCGCTAATGAACAGCGTGTTGACGCGCAGATGTTTTTCCATGCCGGGCTGCACATAGGCCGCATCACCGATGGTCAGCACCTGCGCAATCTCGACGTCGTGCAGTTCCGGCGCGTAGTCCACCAGCGCCTTCATCACTTTTTGCGGCACCGAACAGTTGCCCGTTAAGAACACGCGCTGCCCGGACTTGATCGCGCGCACGGCCTGTTCCGGCGTGGTCGTGCGTTCTTGATAGAGTTTCGTCCAACCTGCCATGATTAACCTCGCTCGCTTACAGAGAATTGACGTGCAGCGCCGGGCTGACAATCTCGCCCTGGCGAATGTTGACGCCGCGCGCCAGCGAGGCATCTTCGGCAATGGCGGCATCCAGGCCCTTGCGGACTACGGCTTGAACATACGGCCAGGCGGCATTGTTGAAAGCATGCGTCGCCGTGCGCGCCACCACCGAGGTCATGTTCGGCACACAATAGTGAATCACATTTTCTTCGATGAACGTTGGGACGCGATGCGTCGTCGGCCGGCTGGTCTCAACGCAGCCGCCCTGATCGATCGACAGGTCCATGATCACGCTGCGCGGCTTCATCGTGCGCACCATCTCGCGCGTAATCACGATTGGCGTGCGCGCGCCCGGCACCAGAATGCCGCCAATCAGCACGTCGGCAAACTTCACCACCTTGCGCAGATTGAACTCGTGCGACACCATCGTGATGGCGCGGCTGTTCAATTGGGTATCCACCGCTTGCAGCCGTTTCAAATCATGATCGAGCAGATACACATTCGCGCCAATGCCCAGGAAAGCGCGCGCCGCGCACGTGCCCAGCGTCCCCGCGCCGACGATGACGACCTCGGCGGGCGGCACACCCGGCACACCGCTGAGCAAAATGCCCTTGCCGCCCCGATCATTCTGGAGCAGCATCGCGGCCGCCTGCACCGTCATGCGACCGGCCGCCTGCGAGAGCGGCGTCAGCACTGGCAACGAACCGTCATCCAACTGGATCATTTCATAGCCAATGGCCGTGATGTGTTTTTGCACCAGGGCTTCCACGCGCGAGCGGCGCGCGGCCGCCAGATGCAGCAAGCCCATCACGGTTTGCCCTTCGTTCAGCCAGTCGGCCTCTTCGGCCATGGGCCGCGCTACCTTCAACACCAGCTCGGCGCGACCATAGGCTTCCTGCGTCGAATACACAATCTTGCCGCCGCCCGTCTCATAGTCGCGATCGCTGAAGCCTGCGCCCAGGCCCGCGCCGCGCTCGACGTAGCACGTGTGTCCTTCGGCGGTGAGCAGCTGCACACCGATCGGGGTTAAGCCGACGCGATACTCGCCTTCACGCCGTTCGCGTGGAATTCCAATGTCCATGATCGTGTCCTCTCCCTGTAGATTATTTGGCCCGCACCAACAGCACGGGGCACTCGGCCACGCGCAACACTCGATCGGCCACGCTGCCGTACGTCCAGCGCGCAATGCCCGATCGGCCGTGGGTGCACATCGCGATCAAATCGGCCTTGATGTCGTGCGCATACGTAATAATCTCATCAGCCGCATGGCCGAAGCGCACTTCGCGGTAAATGTCCACGCCGGGCTGCATCAGGTTTTTTTCGACGCCCAGCAAATAGTCGCGCAACTCGTCTTCCACCCGGCGGCGCTCCGCATCTTCGTCGATGGGCTGGCCGGGATACACCGCCATCGGGTAAACCATCGCTGAAGCCGCCGCGACATCGATCACTTGCGCGGCCGACAACAGATACAGCTGCACACCTGAGCGGCCTTCGAGCAGCGCCTTTACATGCGGCAGCACTTGTTCAGCCAACGGCGATCCATCCAGCGTCACGAGAATCCGGCGATACATGGTGACCTCCTTGGGGCAACGCCCGGTGAGCCTTCAACCTCAACGCCACACACTCTGGCTTACCAAATTCGACCGACTGTCATCTTCTAGATTAGCATCCCGATCAAGCCTGAGGCAGTGACCATCGTCTCAATCTGTCGGGTTGAATGTCACGGCAAGCCAAAAATGAAAGCGCGGACACCCTGAACGGATGCCCGCGCTGCCCCAAGGAGGAGAACGACTTTAGTTATTGGACCCAAATGACTTGGAAAGAACGGCCACGCCCGCGATAATCAGGAAGATCGGCCAGATGGTGCCCCAGTTCATATTGAACAAGAAGACCAGCGCCACGGCCAGCGGGAACAAACCGCCGATAAACGCACCGGTCACGGCCGGTGTCACGCGCCGACCATTGTTTTGGTAAATCCGCCACGCACTGCCCCACGCGCCCGCCGTGCCCAGCAGGATAAACAAGGCCCACCAATTGCCGATGTGGAACAGGCCAAAGTTTTGCAGCAAAAAGACCACGCCCAACCCGATCAGGACCACTGCACCGATCCAAGCCTCATTGCGGTTGGTAGTCGGTTTCTCACTCGGCGGTAATTCGCTCATGATGTCGCTCCTTAGAAGTTATGGTTGCAGTATACGCTTGGTCTGCCTGTGTTAGAAGCGCCATCAGCCTGAATTTACCTCAGACTTAAGGTGGAGATGTGACGATCTGCAACTCCTTGATCCCCGCCACCTTCACGTCCAACGCCACGCGGCCCGCCGCCGCCAACCGTTCTGCGGCCTGTTGCGCCTCTGTCGATTTCCACCCCAATAAGCGGGCGATGTTGATCAAGGGCGACGCGATCACATTCTGCACATATTGATCGAGAATTGCGGCCCGTGCCCCCGATCGATCGATCTTCTGCGCCCGCTCGGGCACGTCGGGGTACCAGCGCGGCAGAATCTCATAGATAAAGGCATACCGCCACGCGCCCGCCGGGGCGACGCCTACCGGCAGCACCTTCAGGCCGATCTGCAATTCCGTCAGCGCCTTCTCGAAGCGCGGCTTATTCTCGTCCGAACTCAAGCGTGATTCGCGGCGTAAACGTACCGCATCCAACGCGCCGTTCTTCAGCAACGCCTCATAAATCTGTTTCGCTTCGGAAGACATCGCCCCGGTCTGATATTCTTCCAAGTAATCGTGCTCGTAGTCGCCAAAGTTTTCGCTCAGCGCGTAGAAATTGGGCAGGAAATCCAGGCTGACCAACGTCGCCTTGTGACGCAGCAATTTGCCGTAAAACCACCAGCGCTTATCCAGCGAGTCGTCCTTCCAACCCCAGGTCCGCTCCATCTCATATCCACTATGTTTATTGGTGGTCGGCACCGTGCGTCCTGCCACGGCATCCCACAAGGACGGCATCTCGACGCCTTGGATCGGAAACAGAAACGTAAAGCCCAGGTCATTGACAAACTCCACAGCCTGTTCCGGCGTCGTCACGCGCAAGTCCATGCGGCGGCGATAGCGCGCCTCGCGCCGCTCGATCACGTCATGTTTAGTCAGTGTCATCGCAGTTCACTCGGTGTGGAATGCGGGCAGCTTACCGTAAGGGCAGGAGGCTGTCAATTGGTAGATTGGTCAATTGGTTACTTGGTAAATTCGTAAATCGGTTAATCGGTTAATCGGTCAATCGGTTACTTGGTCAATCGGTCAATCGGTCAATCAGCCAGCCAGGGACCAGTTGACCAGTTGACCAATTCACCAATCTACCAATCCACCAATCTTCTACTCCCCTTGTGATAAAATCCCCGCCATGACTACCCACAACCTACTCATCATCGGCGGCGCGTCGCTGGATGTGCTGCACCTGGCCGACGGCCAATCCGTCAAATCCGCGGGCGGCGCGGGACTGTACACCGCCCTCGCCGCCGCCAGAGCGGGCGCACAGGTCGCGATGTACGCCCCACATCCCGCCCCCATGCCCGCTGAGTTACAAGCCGCGTCCCAGCGCTTCACCTGGCTTGGTCCAACCGTCCCGCCCGATCAACTCCCGCGCTTCGAGATCGCCCATCACGGCGGCGGCCGCGCCACGCTGGTCGACGCCTTTTGGGGCGGCGAGATGCTCATCACAGCGGACTCCTTCGCCGCCGATCAGATCACTGCACCGATCGTCCACGTAGGCGCACTGCGCACCGCCGAACGACAACTGGCTTTTGTGAAGGCGCTCTCGCCCTCCCCTGAGAATCGGGGGAGGGTTGGGGTGGGGGTTTCAACAGGCACCTACAGTTGGATTTGCCGCAACGAACCCGATACCGTCAAGGCCATCTTCGATCTAGCCGACTACTTCTTCATGAACGAAAACGAGGCTACTCTATTATTCGGCAGCCCCGATCGAGTTTCAGCGCGACCCGGCCAGCTGGTCTTCATCACGTTAGGCGAACGCGGCGCACTGGTGTTACAGGGTGATCACGTTACGCACGTGCCCGGCCTGCCCGCCGTCGAAGTCGATCCGACCGGCGCGGGCGATACGTTTTGCGGCACCACATTGGCCGCCCTGTCACGCGGCGCACAGCCCATCATGGCCGCGCGGGCGGCCATCGCCGCCGCCGCCGATATGATTGGCGGAATTGGCCCGGCGCGTCTCCTAGCCGATGCGCCCGCGTACACGCTTGATCCGCGCGTGAAGGTTGATCACGCTCAAGTACAACGCCTTGCGAATTTGATACAGCATTTGCCACAAGTTCAAGCCTTTGACTTTACGGGCGAATTCTTTCCCCCGGTGAATGATCCCAACGCGCTCGATCTATTCTTTGCGGTCACCTTGCAGCAATTTAGTTTCTGGGAACTTAACCGCAAAGACACAAAGAACGCAAAGCCTTCATCCCTGGACTTAGCGACCTTTGCGCCTTCGCGGTTCTATGCTCAGCCGATGATTGCCACCCTCGATGGCCGTTCGCTCAAAGGCTCAGACTATTTGTTTGCGGCGTACCTGCGCGCGTGGCAGCGTGATCCGTCGAGCATGTCGCCCGCCGCCCAGGCAACTTTAACCGCCGCTCAACTCGACGCAATGTTGCGCGCCGACGACGGCACCAATCCCATGCCCGCTTGCGAATTGCACTTACAACAGGCCAACGCGTATGGCGGCGATATGCAAGCGTTGGGCTACACGCCGCGCGTGATCGTCGAGATCGCCAATCGGGCCGCGGAGCCGCGCACCGCATTTTTGTCGCTTCTGGATCATGTCGGTGGCTACAAGGAAGATTCCTTGCGTAAGAAAACGATGTTGCTCGCGCTCATCCTCGAACAACGCCCGGAACAATTTTTGCGCGCGGCCAGCGGCGAGGCCGAACCGCCCGTGATCGACTATCACTTGATGCGCTCGTGTTTGCGCACCGGCTTGATCGAGATTACGGATGATGATCTTCGCCAGCGCATCATCGCGCGCGAGGTCATCACGCCCGCGGATGAATGGGCGGTGCGCTATGCCGCTTATCGGGCCATTGAGGCGGTGCAGCAGCAATCGGGCCGCAGCATGGGCGCAGTCGATTGGTTCTTCTTCAATGCGCGGCGTCGCTGCCCGGAAATGACCGCGCCTAACTGCGCGGCCTGTGCCATCGATGCAGTCTGCGCGCATCGCGTTGAACTGTTCCAGCCCGTCCTCCGCACCACGTTCTACTAGATTTCTGGCTCACGCCAAGTCCTGGTCGCTTGGCGTAAGCCGCTTGCTTTCATCGTTTACACGAAGTTTACATCCTCGCTACGCCGTTACAACCTCGTGATCGCATCATACCTATGGAGTAGTATCAACAACCGTCATTGCGAGCCGCAGCTTTAACGCGGCGAAGCAATCTCAAGCATGGCCCAACAGCGATTGCTTCGTCGGTCAACTGCCTCCTCGCAATGACGGATCAGCGGTGCTACTCACATCCTTCACAGGAGGCAGGTGATTTGAAAGGTATCACGAACTGTGCGGCATCTCTCGAAGCGGGCAACATCCATCAAAGTGAGGAAGGAACCATGAACCCATTACGAACTCGACTTAGTTTGGCTGGCCTCGGTCTGATGCTGGCCGTCCTGGTGTTGGCCTTGTCCGTCGGCGCAACCTCTGCCTCGATCAACGCCGTGACCCTCAACGGCACGGCGACGCTGCCCAACGGCGCACTGCCCGTGCCCAACAATACGTGGGCGTGGCTGCTCAACCCCGATAAATCCATGCACGGTGCCAGTCTGGTCGTTACGGGCACAGGCGCATTTAGTTTTGCCGGAGTCGCACCGGGCGCGTATTTTGTGCGCGTCGTGCCGCCCGCGCACATGCTAAATCTTGCGCCGTCGCCCATCCGGCCGGTGTTCATCACCGCCACCGTCGGCACGCTCAATCTGCCGCCGCTGGCGCTGACCACGCCCAGCGTCACGGGCACGGTCTATGTGCCGGGCGGCCTGGCACCCACAAATGCAACGGTGAAAGTTTTTGCCGGGCCGCTGTTAGTGGAAGATCGCCCGACCGTTAACGGCAATTTTGTGATCGGCGGTTTGCCGACTGGCACGTACACACTGCGGGCTGAACCGCTGCCCGATGATGCCTTCTGGCCTGCGCGGCCCGTCTCGATCTCGCTCGTGCCGAGTGCGCCGCACTATGTGACCTTGACGTTGCAAGCGGCGCAAATCACGGGCGTCGTGCGCGAAGGCGCCAACGTAATCGAAGGCGCGCGGGTCCACGCCATCACGTTGGGCGGCGAACGCCGATCGGATGTGACCGGCCCGCTGGGACGTTTTGCGCTCGGCGACTTGCCGATCGGCATTCAAGTGGTATTGAAAGTCGAGCCGCCCATCGATCGCGGCGGCTTGCTGCCGCCCGCGCCCATGACGGTGACAACGCCCATCAGCAATGTCGCGTTATTTTTCGGCACGTCCAATAAAGTGGTCGGCGGTGCGGTCAAGACCAACACGGGCCTCTCGGTCACACATGCGCTGATCGAAGCGCACCGCATGGATGCGCTGGGGCGCGCCCGGACGGAGACCGACGCGAACGGGCTGTATGTGCTGCGCCTGTCGCCGGGCGTGTGGTCGATCGATGTGAAACCGATCTCGACGACGCTGCCGCATAACTGGATCGATCCCAATCCGCCGCGACTGGTGCAGTTTGATGACACCGTGCGGCCTGAGGCAAAGACCCTGAACTTCAACGTGATCACCGCCGATGCACACGTGATCGGTGCGGTGGAACTGCCCGATCATTCCACGCCGCCCTTCACGGTGACGGTGGCGCTGCACAACGACGAAGGTCTGGGCCGCGCGCAAGATGTTGATCCGTTAGGCCACTTCGCGTTTGATGTGCCGCATGGTGTGTATAACCTGGAGGTACGCGTCTTCGATCCGCGCTTTGCCGCGCCGCCGCTGCGCCCCGTGTATGCGCGTCCGCTGACCACGACCGTCGTGCCGACGATCACGCTGATCCCGCGGAATGCCTTTATTTCAGGCACTTTGACGAACGGCGCAAACGTGCCCGTGATCGCGTGGAGTCCCGACACGCACGCGACCTTCGGCACGCGCGCGAACGATGACGGCGGATACGCGATCGGGGTGTACAGCGGCACGTGGCTGGTGCGGCCTGCCCCCCTGCCCGATCAACCCGTCATCTTCAACGGCGATCCGGCCACGGTCACGCTGGCTTTCAATCAAGTCGTGCCGAATGTGAACTTCACGTTGATCAATGCGGATGCGGTCATTCACGGCACACTCGTCGATGACACACACACGCCCGTCACCGCGCGTGGCTGGGCTTCGGCCGTGAACGCGGATCGATCGATTCGCAACGGTGCGCCGATCGATGCGGGTGAATTCGACGTGCTCGTGCCGAGCGGCACGTACACCGTCTCGATCGATCTGCCCGACGGTCAACGCTTCATGTGGAATGGTGAACGTCAATTGACCACCGTGGCTTCCGGTGAAACGGCCACCGTCACCTTCACCTTGATCGAGAAAACAGCCATTTTCAAGGGCAGTGCGTGGGACAAGCGCGCCGACAAGAGCGTGGCGGTCGACGGTCGCGTGTGGGCGGCGCATTCCGCGCTCGACGATGGTCTGCACACGGCCACGGATCTCAAAGCGGGTGGCTACTTTACGCTGCCCGTGCCCGCAGGTCTGTGGCACTTGAACTACGCCATCGATCCCGAAGCCGATTACTTGAAAGCGGCCGGAGCGCGATCGTATGGTCTGCAAGCCGGGCAAACGCAAATCATGCCGCTGCCTGTGTTGAAGAAAGACGCGCTGCTCACCGGCACCGTGGTCTTGACGGATGGCGTTACTCCGGCGCGCGGCGCAATCGTGATCGCAGAGGGCCTCTCACCCGAAGTCAACGGCTTGACGTTACGCGCCCCCGTGAACGACGACGGGCGCTTCGCGCTGCAACTGCCCTTCGGCCTGTACAACGTCCGATCGGTGCGCGTGCCCGATCGAGGTCTAATCAATCCCGTCGTGAAGGGCGTGAAT
>JAGOBP010000633.1 GCA_017999195.1 Thermoflexales bacterium | reverse complement strand
TTGCGGCTAAACAGGGCATAGGTCACGCGCCACTTATCAACCGGATCGGGAATGATCTCGTCGGCCTGCTTGAAAAAATACTCAACGACCCCTTTGCGGATTGGCTCAGCGGTCCATTTGCATTCACCGACCAACAGGGCGTGATCATCTTCGTTGATCGCCACAACATCAATTTGCGGTTTGCGCGTGCCCCAGAAGGCTCCCACGCGGCGCGGCACAAAGGGCAACTTCCCGGCATCACCTTGTTGCAACACCCATTCGCGGCATAGTTCTTCAAAGACATAGGTCCCGACAAATTCCGGCAGATGTTTCTGGATGTTCTGCCAGGCTTGCTGGACTAAGCCGCGTTCCAGGTTGGAGCGTGCGGGCGCGATGTAGCGATAGTAAAAGCGCAAGTAATGATCGGTGATACGATAACGGCCTTGCTTGCTCTGTTCCGGGCGGCTTACCGTCGCGGGGACTTCCCGCTCGACAATTCCGAGATGCTGCAACACATCGAGATATTTGCCGACATTGGACGGCTGCAAACCCGACATGGCTGCGATCTCGTTATTGCGGGTGAAACCCGAAGCGATCGAATCCACGATGGCAACGTAATTGCGCGGCTCGCCGAGTTGATCACGCAGGAGAGCACCGGCGTCGTCGATAATCATGGCGTTGGACAGCAGCCCCTGTAGATTGTCTTCGACCGAACGGCGGGCGTCACACAGTTCAAGATACTGGGGCACGCCGCCCACACAGGCATAAATGGTCGCGCGCTCCTCGGCTGAGTAGGCGGGAAAGAACTGCGAGAGCGCCCCAAAAGGCATGGGTTGCAAGTGCAGACTGCTCGTCGCGCGGTTATAGAGCGGTGAACGGTAAGCCAGCACTTCGCGCTCAATCATGCCCGCGTGTGAGCCAGTCAGAATGAGTAGCACATTACTACGCTTGAGACGATGATCCCACACCCGCTGCAGTACACTGGGCAACGATGGGTCGGCCTCGATCAGATAGGTGAATTCGTCGATGACCACGACCAGCCGCTCGCTGGCCAAACGCGCCACCTCCGTGAAGGCCATTTCCCACGTGCTATACGTGAAATCAGCCGGGACGGCTTGATCAGGATGGAGGTAACTCTGAACGGCGGCCGAGAATGAGCGGAGTTGCGCTGCGACTGAGGTGCGATCGGCGGTCCAGTAGAGGGCAGGGCGCTTGATGGTTTCAAGCCAGTGCGTGAGCAGTGCTGTTTTGCCCACACGGCGTCGTCCGTAGAGGACAAACAGCTGTCCGCCTGGTCGAGTAAAGATCTCGTTGAGAAGTCGAAGTTCGCGCATACGGTTATAAAACGGCATAACTTATCTCTGAAGTATAATACTTTAGATATAGTTTATCATAGCTGCGCCCTCTGTCAAGATTCAAGCCGATGGTTGTGGCCGGTTCTCATGATTCTTGACAATAGACTCATGGTGTTGGGAAGGAGCGTCAAACACCTTGGCAATGGCCAACAACCGGTTACTGGCACTGGCTTCTTCAGCCTCACGATGAACGTGCAACCAACAGTGTTGTCCGCGGGTAGGCTGATCGATCTTCTTCAAATAACAGCCTCGGCTGTTGCCATCCTCTTTGAGAATTGGTTGAACTTGTTTTGGGCCATTACCACAAGCCGCGTTCTACTGTTGGGCGATTGCCGCGCTGGCTGATTCTCGTGGCCAACACCTGTGAGAAAATCGACGGTCGCCGCTTTCGTATGAAGGCAATCCCCATCGTGTGAAAGACTTACCGATAAGGTGGACCGTCCATTTTCCTGCGCGGCGGTTATCGCGTTCTAGATCAATCAGGCCCCCAATCCGCGGGCCAGACGATCTAAGTCGATCAACAGCACGTCACTTGCCTCGGCCAGTTGGTGCGTTGCTGGTGTAAATCCGGCCCGGCTGAATAGGCCGTGATGCACGGTCCACTGGGTGCCCTCGCCTGGCAAGAGTTTCAAGACTTTCGGCGTCTTTTTCTCGATCAGTTCGGCCAGGATTTCGCGCGCCACGCGCTCCGTCCCCCACTTGCACTCGCCGAGCCAGATCGCTTTGTCGGCCCAGTTAATCGCCACAACATCCACCTGTGCCTCGCGGCTCCAATGGCTGCCGACGGCCTGCACCTTGAACGGCAGTTGATTCAGCGCGCTCGCCTGGATCAGCCAGGCGCGGCTCAATTCCTCATAAGCCGTGGCCCCGACAAATGCGCGCAGTTGATCGCGAATGTTGCTCAGCACCGCGTCGCGATTGTAGCCGATATCTGCCCGTTGTGGTGCGACGAACCGAAAATAGAAGCGCAAAAATGGATCGGCTAAATGATAGCGGCCCATCCGGCTGACCCGAATCTTGGCGGGCGACACCGTCGCCGGCAGTCTGCGCTCGACAAACCTCAATTCTTGCAGACGACTCAGGTACATCCCTAAGTGCGCCTTGGCCGTTAAGGCGGCGTTCGCAATCTCATCGAGCGTATGTGCACCCGCGCCGATGGCCTGCAAAATGGCGTGATACACGCGCGGATCGCGTACCTCATCATAGAGCAGCAATTCCGGCTCCGCCACAAACAACCCGCCCGGCGACAAGATGACGTCCCGGATGTTCTCCACCAGCGACCGACTCGGTTGGAGTTGTTCTAGATAGGCGGGCACCCCACCCAGAATTGCATAGGCAGCTACGCGTTCGTCGATCGACCATTTCGGCACAAAATGTTTGAGCGCGCTGAATTCCAA
>JAGOBP010000634.1 GCA_017999195.1 Thermoflexales bacterium | reverse complement strand
GTGGCGGCGGTGGTTCAGCGGCAAAGATCGAGACGGTTATCGGCCCGAATGCCAACTTCAAGGGCGTGGTTCAAAGCGATGGCTGCTTGCGCGTGGACGGTGTCCTGGAAGGCACCATCCAGATTGCGGGTAACCTGATCATCGGTGAGACCGGCAAGGTCATCGCCGAGGTCACTGCGCAGAACGTGTCGGTGGCTGGTGCGCTAAAAGGCACCGTCAAGGCGCAGGGGCGCCTGGAAATCCTCTCGACCGGGCGCGTGTGGGGCGATATTTCGGTGGCCTCGTTCCTCATCGACGAGGGCGGCTTCTTCCGCGGGCAGAGCATCATGCCGGGCGAGTCCGACATGCCGCTGCTCGATGCGCCGCAGCAATCCGGGCGCGTGGTCGATAACGGTCAATAGTTGTTTCGCACAACCTAAACGCCGCTTCGAGTCTTTCGAAGCGGCGTTTTTTTGTTACTCGTGGTCGGTCACGCTAGGCGGCGGCTGAATGCTGACGCGCGGCAAACTGAGCGTCCCCCAGCCCACCAGCGTAAAGCCGACGGTGTAAATCAGCAGCACACCCGCTGTAATCCATTGCCCATCTTCAAACATCAGCCCGGCGGCCACCAGCGTATAGATCGCCAGGCCGATCTCGATCCACGCCTGCCAGGCCTGACGCGTATCGAAGCCCACCGTGCCCGCGCCGCGCTTGGGCGTGCGCTTAAACTCCCCGGCCCGATTGAGCAAGCCGTCGATCACATTGAGGCCGTTGTTGAAGGCCATGCCAAAACCGATCGCCATAAGCAAGGGCAGGCGCAGCACCAACTTCTTAACACCCTGCCCCTGATACAGCGTCAATTGCGACAACACATACTCGATGGGTAAACCCAGCCCGCCCAGTCCCAAAAACGTCAGCGGCAACTGCTTGAATAGTTCGGGGTGCAGCGCCAGCGGCAGCCACAACACGATGATGATCAGCATCATCAGGTGCGCGGCGTAACCGCTCAGGTACATCAGACCGGCCGCCTTCTGCACGGGCGACAACTTCGATTTCAACAGCGGCAGGCTCAACTTGCGCAGGCACTGCGCGCCGCCCTTAGCCCAGCGGCCATGCTGGCTCTTGATGTTGGCGATGTACTCTGGCTCTTCCTGCGGCACCGTCACATTGGGCGCAAAAGCGCTGCGCCAACCCGCCATCGCCGCGCGCAGGCTCAAGTCCATATCCTCGCACAGCGTATCGCCCTGCCAGCCGCCGCTCATCTCGATGCACGCTCGACGCCAAATGCCCGCCGAGCCGTTGAAGATCATCGGCAGGCCCGATCGATTGCGCGCCAACTGCTCGATGATGAAATGCCCGTCCACGCCAATGGCAAGGGCTTGAGCAAACGGCGATGTGGTGGGCAGATGATCCCAGCGGGCCTGCGCAAACCCGATCGATTCACTGGCGAAATAGGGCAGCATCTGCTTCAGGTAATCAGGCGCGGGCACAAAGTCCGCATCGAAGATGGCGATGAATTCACCCGTGGCCGACTTTAGGCCATTTGCCAAAGCACCGGCCTTAAAGCCGTCGCGCTGCGCCCGATGGATCAACTCGATGTTCAGGCCGCGCGCTCGATGGGCCTCCACACGCGATCGAGCCAGCGCCGTCGTCCGGTCGGTGGAATCATCCAGCACCTGAATCTGCAATCGATCGTGCGGCCAATCGAGATTGGCGGCCGCATCGATCACACGTTCGACCACGGTCGGTTCGTTGTACAGCGGTAACTGCACGGTCACGTGTGGCCTATCGGTTAGGGCCAGTGTGCGCGGCGCGTCATGGCGATGCCGCCACGCTTGAACAACCAGCAGCAACACGTGCAGGCCATAGACCGCCAGCCACGTGGCCGCGATGGAATACAACACCACAATCAGCATGAGTCGTCCTTCTAATAAACGAAACCGCGACGGGGGTCGCGGTCTCGATCAAGTGCGGCAACAAGTGCGGCGAATTATAGCAGGGTGAGGCGGGTTGGCAACTGCAAGTAGATCAATTGTCAGTGAACGGCCTCAAACGCAGCCGTAAACGTGGTGCCTTTGCCCGGCGTCGATTCGACCGTCAGCGTGCCGCCGTGCGCCTCGACGATGGCCTTGGCGATGGCGAGGCCCAGGCCGGACGAGTCTTCGCGGTCGCGCTGACGGGCCTTATCGGTGCGGTAAAACCGATCGAAGATGAAGGGCAAATCGGCGGCATCGATGCCGCTGCCGGTGTCGCTGACGATCAACTGCACCTGCTGATCGATCGCTTTGGCCGCGAGGACGATTTCACCGTGAGTCGTGTGATGCAGCGCATTGGAGACGAGGTTATTGAGGACTTGCGTCAACCGATCGGTATCGACGGCAATCGAGGGCAGCGTTTCGGGCGCGTCCACTTTCACCGTGATGCCCTGCGTTTGGGCGGGCATGAAATAGGCCAGCGCCGTGCGTTCCAGCAAGGCGCGCGGATCAACCCGGCGAAGATTCAGCGACAGTTCGCCCGCATCGGCCAGCGACAACATACGCAAATCATCAACGAGGCGCTGCAAGTGCAGCACTTCGCCGTGCATGATGCCGTACAACTTGGCCGAGCCTTGCAAGCGATCGTCCTTCAAGCCTTCGGTGTAGCCGCGCAAAATGCTGAGGGGCGTGCGCAGATCGTGCGCCAGGTCGGCCGTCATTTGCTTGCGCAATTGCGAGGCCCGCGCCAGATCGGCGCTCATGTGATTGAACGAGGT